>NZ_JAAKXB010000007.1:0-227698 GCF_029479985.1 Aeromonas sp. A600620
TCGACGACGGCCTCAAAGAACTGGGCCTTCTGGCTCATCAGCGCCAGCTGTTGCTCGAGTTCCTTGATGCGCTGTTCGGGCGTCTGGTTGTCGGGGTCAGGCATGGTGATGCTCCTGCCGGCACGTACAGAAGCCCCCTGGCTCCAATCTTGCCGACCATGTTTACGCAACCATACCAGAACGGTGGAATGGCCCTGAATGCCATAACGCACCTGAGCCTGTTTGTAGGTGAGCTCGCCTTTTTCAATCTGCTCGACCAGTGCCAGTTTAAAAGTCAGCGAGTAATCGCGCTGTGTCCGTTTCACACCTTGTCCCATCGGGTTCTCCATTTATTGGGGGGAAAGGTGTAAACCATATTCAGGACGGGACAGAAGAGACAAAAAAGCCGCCGGATTGCTCCGGCGGCTTTCTATTTTGTGCGAGTTGCCAGTCTGTGGCTGCGTCAGCTCTTCTGGATATCCAGCCGGATGGCGCCGACCGGTGTGCAGCAGCAGGGGAGGCACTCCCCCTGGGCGACAAATGCCAGCGGCACATTGGGGTAGTGCACCTTGCCAGCCATCAGCGGAGTGCGGCAGGCGCCGCAATAGCCGCTGCGACACTGGAACTCCACATGATGACCATGGCGCTCCAGGGTCTCCAACACACTTTCGCCGGGATGGGCGTGCAGCACGGCACCATCCCGGGTATGTACCCGTGGTGCCTGCACCGCCTGCTGTTCGGCAGGCGAGTGCGGGGCAGGTGTCAGCGTGTTGGTGGCGTCACTCACAGCTCGAAATCACCCAGGTCTTCAGCATTCACTTCGCTATCGATCTGACCCACCAGATAGGAGCTTACCTCTACCTCTTGCGGGGCGACCTGCACGTTGTCGGAGGAGAGCCAGGTGTTGATCCAGGGGATCGGGTTCTGCTTGGTGCCGGCAAAGGCTGGCTGCAGACCGACGGCGGCCATCCGCAGGTTGGTGATGTACTCGACGTACTGGCAGAGAATGTCCTTGTTCAGGCCGATCATGGAGCCGCCCTGGAACAGGTACTCGGCCCACTCTTTCTCCTGAATGGCTGCCTCTTTGAACAGCTCGAAGCAGGCCTGTTCGCACTCGGCGGCGATCTCGGCCATCTCGAGGTCGTCCTGACCGCTGCGCATCAGGTTCAGCATGTGCTGGGTCCCGGTCAGGTGCAGTGCCTCATCGCGGGCGATCATCTTGATGATCTTGGCGTTGCCCTCCATCAGCTCGCGCTCGGCAAAGGCAAAGGAGCAGGCGAAGCTGACGTAGAAGCGGATCGCTTCCAGCGCGTTGACGCTCATCAGGCACAGATAGAGCTTCTTCTTGAGCTCACGCAAGGTGATGGTCACCTCGCGGCCAGCAACGGTGTGGGTTCCTTCACCGTGCAGGTTGTAGAGGGCGGTCGCTTCGATCAGGTCGTCGTAGAAGTGGCTGATGGAGCCAGCGCGTTTGAGGATCTGCTCGTTGGTCACGATGTCGTCAAACACCTGGGCGGGAGTGTTGACGATGTTGCGGATGATATGGGTGTAGGAGCGAGAGTGGATGGTCTCGGAGAACGCCCAGGTCTCGATCCAAGTTTCCAGCTCCGGAATGGAGACAAGCGGCAGCAGTGCCACGTTGGGGCTGCGACCCTGAATGGAGTCCAGCAGGGTCTGGTACTTCAGGTTGGAGATGAAGATGTGCTGCTCGTGGGGGGGCAGGGCCTGATAGTCGATACGATCACGGGAGACATCCACCTCTTCCGGGCGCCAGAAGAAGGAGAGTTGTTTTTCGATCAGCCGCTCGAACACTTCGTGCTTTTGCTGGTCATAACGGGCTACGTTGACCGATTGGCCAAAAAACATCGGCTCTTTGAGCTGGTCGTTTTGGGTTTGGCAGAAAGTTGAATAGGCCATGGTTACCAGAATGTCTGTATGGAGAAAACAGGAGAGCGGGAGCTTGTCGCTCCCGCCCGGTTATCAGATCTTGCCGTGACTTAGATTTTGCAAGCCCCGCCAGCGCAACCGTCATCTTGCAGATCGGTCTGGGCATCGTCCGCACCATCACGGGTGTTGTGATAGTAGAGGGTCTTGAGGCCGTATTTGTAGGCGGTCAGCAAGTCCTTCAGCAGCTGCTTCATCGGCACCTTGTTGCCTTCGAAACGGGCCGGGTCGTAGTTTGTGTTGGCGGAGATCGCCTGATCCACAAACTTCTGCATGATACCGACCAGCTGCAGGTAGCCGTCAACGCTCGGTTGCTTCCAGAGCAGTTCGTATTGATCTTTCAGGCGATCATACTCGGGCACCACCTGTTTGAGAATGCCGTCCTTGGAGGCCTTGACCGACACCAGACCGCGCGGCGGCTCGATGCCGTTGGTGGCGTTGGAGATCTGGCTGGAGGTCTCGCTCGGCATCAGGGCGGTCAGGGTGGAGTTGCGCAGCCCCACGGATTTGATCTCTTCACGCAGGCTTTCCCAATCCAGATGCAGCGGCTCGTTGCACAGCGCATCCAGATCCTTCTTGTAGGTGTCGATCGGCAGGATGCCCTGGGCATAGGTGGTCTCGCCAAACAGCGGGCAGGGGCCGAATTCGCGGGCCAGCTGCACGGAGGCTTTCAGCAGGTAGTACTGGATCGCCTCGAAGGTGCGGTGAGTCAGCGCCAGACCGGAGCCGTCAGAGTAGCGGGCACCGTTCTTGGCCAAGTAGTAGGCGTAGTTGATGACGCCGATCCCCAGAGTACGGCGACCCATGCTGCCACGCTTGGCGGCGGTAATCGGGTAGTCCTGATAGTCGAGCAGGGCATCGAGAGCGCGTACGGCCAGATCGGCCATCTCTTCCAGATCTTCCAGCTTGTCGATGGCACCCAGGTTGAAGGCGGAGAGGGTGCACAGGGCGATCTCGCCGTTCTCGTCGTCAATGTTGTTGAGCGGCTTGGTCGGCAGCGCAATCTCGAGGCAGAGGTTGGACTGGCGTACCGGCGCTACGCTCGGATCAAACGGGCTGTGGGTGTTGCAGTGATCGACGTTCTGGATGTAGATGCGACCGGTACCGGCACGCTCCTGCATCATCAGGGAGAAGAGATCGACTGCCTTGAGGGTCTTCTTGCGAATGGCCGGATCCTGCTCGTACTTGACGTAGAGCTCTTCAAACTTGTCCTGATCGGCAAAGAAGGCATCGTACAGACCCGGCGCATCGGACGGGGAGAACAGGGTGATGTCACCGCCCTTGATGAGGCGCTGGTACATCAGCTTGTTGATCTGCACGCCGTAGTCCATGTGACGGACACGGTTCTCTTCCACGCCGCGGTTGTTCTTCAGCACCAGCAGGCTTTCCACTTCGGTGTGCCACAGCGGGTAGAACAGGGTGGCCGCACCGCCGCGCACGCCGCCCTGGGAGCAGCACTTCACGGCAGTCTGGAAGTATTTGTAGAAGGGGATGCAACCGGTGTGGAACGCTTCGCCACCACGGATGGGGCTGCCTAGACCGCGGATGCGACCGGCGTTGATGCCGATACCGGCGCGCTGGGAGACATAACGCACGATGGAGCTGGCGGTGGCGTTGATGGAATCCAGGCTGTCGTCGCACTCGATCAGTACGCAGGAGCTGAACTGACGGGTCGGGGTGCGCACGCCGCTCATGATCGGGGTCGGCAGGGAGATCTTGAAGGTCGAGACCGCATCATAGAAGCGCTTGATGTAGTCCAGACGGGTATCTTTCGGATACTTGGAGAAGAGGCATGCCGCTACCAGGATGTAGAGGAACTGCGGGCTCTCGTAGATCTCGCCGGTGACACGGTTTTGTACCAGATACTTGCCTTCCAGCTGCTTGACCGCTGCATAGGAGAAGTTCATGTCGCGCCAGTGATCCATGTGCGCGTTCAGCTCTTCGAACTCTGCCTGGGTGTAGTCTTCCAGCAGGTGTTTGTCGTACTTGCCCATGTCGACCAGACGAGCCACGTGCTGGTAGAGGTGGGGCGGTTCGAACTGGCCGTAGGCCTTCTTGCGCAGGTGGAAGATGGCCAGACGGGCTGCCATGTACTGGTAGTCCGGAGTCTGCTCGGAGATCAGGTCAGCCGTTGCCTTGATAATGGTTTCGTGAATGTCGGCGGTACGGATACCGTCATAGAACTGGATGTGGGACTTGAGCTCTACCTGGGAGACCGACACGTTGTCGAGACCCTCGGCGGCCCAGTCCAGCACGCGGTGAATTTTATCCAGATCGATGGGTTCTTTGTGTCCGTTACGCTTCGTCACAAACAAGTTCATTGGCTGATGACCTTTAGTTGATTCCCGAAAAACCATCGCACGCCACCCGGCTGCTGGCGGTCACAGGAGAACGGGCCGGTGCAGTTGTTGGGTAACTATTGTGCGATGAATCACAAGATATAGTGTTATTTTGATGTCGAGCTACAAGATAGTGAGGTCGACTGCGCATTGCAATGTGTGGATAACTGGCTTGCTGTGGATAAATTGTGGGTGTTGTTGTCTCTGTTAGTGGTTGCTCACAGTGAGCGGGTTTTCATTCGTCCGCTTCGTCAAATGCAAGCCTCCCGATCGAAGATGGAAAATTTAAATAACTTTTTTTGCTTGCGAAAAGGGGGCCTTTTTACTAGCAAACGCCTGCTGATTATCCCTTGCCCAACAAGGGACAAAAGCTGTCCAGCGCTCGGTTGTCACTGCAAAATGTGAAGCGCACTTTCTCGGTCTGCTTGTGACAGTTGCCTCAGCGAAACGGGAGCAAGGTTGTCATATGGACTCTTTGTGACAGTTAAAGTTGCCTTGGTGATCCACCTACGCTCTCTTCTCGTTAGCTGTCGGGGACAGGAGAAGGCCGTAAAAAAGGGCATCAACCTTTGATGCCCCAACTCTTGCAACGTCACGACCGGTAGTTTCAGCCCAGCTCGTAGCGCAGCCAGTGGTGCAGCGCCTGCACGGTATCAAAGTGCAGGTCGGCGCCCCATTGGGCAGGATCTTCCTCATCATTGAGATAGCCCCAGCCAGCGACCGCAGTGCGCATGCCGGCGTTGCGGCCCGCTTCGATGTCGCGCACATGATCCCCCACATAGAGGCAGTGAGCTGCCTCGACCCCCAGCTTCTCGCAGGCAAAATACATGGGGGCAGGGTCGGGTTTGCGTACCGGCAGGGTATCGGCGCTGACGGTGACGCCGCAGTTGGCGAGCACTGGCAGAGCAGCTAGCAGCGGCTCGGTGAGAAAGGCCGGCTTGTTGGTGACGATACCCCAGGGCAGCTGCTTCTCGTCGAGCCACTCGATGAGATCCACCATCCCCTCATAGGGGCGGGTACCAACGCAGAGATTGGCAGCGTAGTAGTCGAGCAGGGCATTGCGCAGGCGGGTGGCCCCCAGCTCTTCCAGCAGATCGTCACCCAGCCCCGCCCTGAGCAGCCCGAGGGCGCCGTGGGAGGTGGTCTGGCGAATGATCTCGTCAGAAAGCGGTGCAAAGCCTTCGCTTATCAGCACGTGATTGACGGCGGCCCCCAGATCCGGGGCTGTGTCGAGCAGGGTGCCATCCAGATCGAACAGCACGCAACGAAGAGGCAGCAGGTGAGAGGAGCTCATCAACCGTGCTCCGGGCGGACAAACTCCACCATATAGTTGACGTCGACATTTTTGCCGAGCTTGAACTGGTTGGTGAGGGGGGCGTAGTGGACGCCGCTCATGTCCCGCACCAGCAGGCCAGCTGCTTCCCCCATGCGACACAGTTCGGCCGGGGTGATGAATTTTTTGTGATCGTGGGTACCCTTGGGCACCATCTTCATCAGGTATTCGGCCCCGATGATCATCATCAGATAGGATTTGGGGTTGCGGTTGATGGTGGAGACGAACACCCGGCCGCCCGGGCGCACCAGGGTAGCGATGGCGCGCAGCACGGAGGCGGGGTCCGGCACATGCTCCAGCATCTCCATGCAGGTGACCACGTCATACTGGCCCGGTACTTCGGCGGCATGGGCTTCGGCAGTGATCTGGCGGTACTCGAGCTCGACCCCCTGCTCCAGGGCGTGCAGGCGGGCGACGCCAAGGGGCTCCTTGCCCATGTCGATACCGGTGACCTGTGCCCCGCGGCGCGCCATGCTCTCGGCGAGGATGCCGCCGCCACAGCCGATGTCGAGCACGCGCTTGCCAAACAGGCCGCCGCTCTTGTTGGTTATCCAGTCAAGGCGCACCGGATTGATCTGGTGCAGGGGCTTGAACTCGCCCTCCATGTCCCACCAGCGAGAGGCGATGGCTTCAAATTTGGCGATTTCGGTCAGGTCGACATTGGCGTCACTGTTCATTTATCGAAGATCCTGTGGCAGGGCGCGCAGAGCGGGTGACTCGCGCGCAATCTATTGTCCTGGCGGGCATTATAACGGACGGACTTTGTCAAACCAGCCCGATTTGTGGCTTAAGGAATCCGCCTTGGTGTGTTACCATGTCGCGCTGTTTAAGCCAAAGAACAACTAATTAGGGATTAAGGCTTTCTATGAGCGATCTGGCCAGAGAGATCACGCCGGTCAACATCGAAGAAGAGCTCAAGAGTTCCTATCTTGATTACGCCATGAGCGTGATCGTAGGACGAGCTCTGCCGGATGTGCGTGATGGCTTGAAACCGGTTCACCGCCGCGTTCTGTATGCAATGAACGAGCTGGGGAACGACTGGAACAAGCCCTATAAAAAATCGGCCCGTGTGGTCGGTGACGTAATCGGTAAATATCACCCGCACGGCGATAGCGCTGTGTATGACACCATCGTCCGGATGGCGCAGGATTTCTCCATGCGCTACATGCTGGTCGATGGTCAGGGCAACTTCGGTTCGGTCGATGGCGACAGCGCCGCGGCCATGCGTTACACCGAAGTGCGGATGGCACGCATCTCCCACGAGCTGCTGGCCGATCTGGACAAAGAGACCGTGGACTGGGTGCCGAACTATGACGGCACCGAGATGATCCCGGCTGTCATGCCCACCAAGGTTCCCAATCTGCTGGTCAACGGCTCCTCCGGTATTGCGGTGGGCATGGCGACCAACATTCCGCCTCACAACCTCACCGAGATTGTCAATGGCTGCCTGGCGCTGATCGAAAACGGCGACCTCACCATTGACGAGCTGATGACCTACATCACCGGCCCGGATTTCCCCACCGGCGGCATTATCAACGGTCGTTCCGGTATCGTGCAGGCGTACCGTACCGGTCGTGGCTCCATCTATGTGCGGGCCAAGGCTGAAGTGGAAGTGGACGAAAAGACCAGTCGCGAGACCATCATCGTTCACGAAATTCCCTATCAGGTGAACAAGGCGCGTCTGATCGAGAAGATCGCCGAGCTGGTCAAAGACAAAAAGATCGAAGGCATCAGTGCCCTGCGCGACGAGTCCGACAAGGACGGTATGCGTATCGTTATCGAGATCAAGCGCGGCGAGTCCGGCGAGATTGTGCTGAACAATCTCTACAAGCACACCCAGATGCAGACCACGTTCGGCATCAACATGGTGGCGCTCGATAACAACCAGCCCAAGGTGATGAACCTTAAAGAGATCTTGGATGCGTTCCTGCTGCACCGCCGCGAAGTGGTGACCCGCCGGACCGTGTTCGAACTGCGCAAGGCGCGGGATCGGGCGCACATCCTTGAAGGTCTGGCGGTTGCGCTGGCCAACATCGATCCGGTTATCGAACTGATCCGTCACAGTGCCACCCCGGCTGATGCGAAAGCGGGCCTGGTTGCCAAGGGCTGGGAGCTCGGCAACGTGGCTGCCATGCTGGAAAAAGCCGGTGACGACGCGGCTCGCCCCGAGTGGCTGGAGCCCGAGTTCGGCATTCGCGACGGTTACTACTACCTGACCGAGCAGCAGGCACAGGCCATCCTTGACCTGCGTCTGCACAAGCTGACCGGCCTTGAGCACGAGAAGATCCTGGAAGAGTATCAGGAGCTGCTGGATCTCATCGCCGAGCTGCTGCACATCCTGGCGAGCCCGGTTCGTCTGATGGAAGTGATCCGCGATGAGCTGCTGGCCGTGCGCGACCAGTATGGCGACGAGCGTCGTACCGAAATCAGCATGTCCAGTGCCGAGATCAACATCGAAGACCTGATCACTCCGGAAGACGTGGTGGTGACTCTGTCCCACCAGGGTTACGTGAAGTATCAGCCGCTCTCCGATTACGAAGCCCAGCGCCGTGGCGGCAAGGGCAAGTCCGCGACCCGGATCAAGGAAGAGGACTTCGTCGAGCGTCTGCTGGTGGCCAACACCCACGACACCATTCTGTGCTTCTCTACCCGCGGCAAGGTCTACTGGCTCAAGGTTTACCAGCTGCCGGAAGCGTCCCGTGGCGCCCGTGGTCGTCCGATCATCAACCTGTTGCCGCTGGAAGAGGGTGAGCGCATCACCGCCATTCTGCCGGTCAAGGAGTATGATGCCGAGAAGTATGTCTTCTTCGCGACCGCCAACGGTACCGTGAAGAAGACCAGCCTCTCCGACTTCAGCCGTCCGCTCTCCTCCGGTATTCGTGCTATCAACCTCAAAGAGGGTGATGAGCTGATCGGGGTGGATATCACCGACGGCAGCAACGAGATCATGCTCTTCTCCGATGCGGGCAAGGTTGTTCGCTTCGCCGAAGGCAGCGGTCGCGCCGATGCGGATGCCAGCGATGAGGTCGAAACCGACGACGATGCCGGCAATGATGATGATGGCAGCGACAACGGTGAAGGCACCGAAAGCAAGGGTACCTTCAAGGGCGTGCGTCCGATGGGCCGTACCGCCGCCGGTGTCCGTGGTATCAAGCTGGCCGCTGGCGACAAGGTGGTTTCCCTTATCGTTCCGCGCGGCGAAGGTGCCATCCTCACCGCTACCGAGAACGGTTACGGCAAGCGTACCGCACTCGACGAGTACCCGACCAAGAGTCGTGGTACCCAGGGCGTTATCTCCATCAAGGTGGACGATCGCAACGGCAAGGTCATCGATGCCATCCAGGTTGAAGAGACCGATCAGATCATGCTGATCACCAACGGCGGCACTCTGGTGCGTACCCGTGTGGCCGAGGTGAGCATTATCGGTCGCAACACCGGTGGTGTGCGTCTGATCCGTACCGGTGAAGACGAAACCGTAGTCGGTTTGCAGCGCATCGCCGAAAGCGATGAAGACGAAAACGATGCAGTGGTTGCTGAGGGTGAGGTGTCCGAAGGCACTGATACCGCAGCAGACGCCGCCAGTTCCGTTGATGGCGAGGCGGGCGACGAGTAATCGTTCCCCCCTTGCTGCAGCAGATAAAAAGAGCGACCTTGCGGTCGCTCTTTTATTTTCTTCGTTTGGATGTTTTCTTCACTTTGGCCCGAGATGTCGGGGCATCATCATTACTCCTGCAGCCACATTCTGGCGCTGCGAGCAGGGATCGCCAGCCGTACCCACTGGCTCTGCACATTGACCACCGCATTCTGATCGAGCACATCCCGGTAGTTGCGATACCAGTTCATCTCGTACTTGGTGGTATCGAGCCAGTACTCCTGCTCCTGCCCGCATTTGTTGATGCCAACCAGTCCCTGCTTGCCCCGTTTGAACAGTACGAAGCAGTTGTCGCTGCCGATCAGCTGCATCGGTTGGCCCTGAACCGCATTGTGGAAGCGGATCATTCCCTTGAGATCGGCGCGCAGGTAGTAGTCCTGCCAGCGCAAGCCATCCTTGTCTCGGGTTTCGCCATGATCGGAGTAGACCAGTGGCGAGCCACCATCGCGCCCGAGCAGGTAGGCATAGGCCAGCGACTCGTCTGTCTGGTTCAGGATCTGGTAGCGGAAGCCGTCATTGGTGGGGATGTCGTGGGTGACCGCGAAGGTGACCGCACGGCTGCCAGGCAGTGCCTGACCATAAGCACCCGGATCGGCCAGCAGGTTCATGCTGCCACCGTAACTGAAGGCGCCGCGCAGGGAAGCAAAGAGCGGGAAGTCATAGGCGCCCTGACCGCTACTGTCGAGGTAGGGCTTGAGGAAGTTTTCATAGTCGCTGTTGCCGGCGCCCCCCGTGGTGATCACCTCACCAAAGACGTGCATCCCCTGTTTGATTTCGGGAGTGAATATGGCATTGATCTGGTAATCACTCATGTGCTTGACCGCATCGACCCGAAAGCCTTTGATCCCCATCCCCTTGAGTGCCTGCAGGTAGGCCTGCTGCTGGCTCACCACCCAGTTGTTGGGGTCAAGATCCGGCAAGCCCTTGTCACCGGGTCCACCACACAGCCGCCAGTACTGGACATGGCCCGGATTGTTCCAGTCGGTGATACACCCTTCCGGATGAAAATCCTGACCGGAGAGGAGGTTTTGCCCCAGATCGCCAAACAGTTTTTGGCGCTCGAAGTAGCTGGGGTTGCTGGCGTAGCTCTGCAGCAGCTCGTTGCCGGGATAGTTGAGATCGCTGCGCTTCCAGCTTTCGTTGGCCATGTGATTGAGCACCACATCGGCGTAGACGGCGATACCCCGCGCCTTCATGGCGGCGATCAGCTGCTCGAGATCCTGCTTGTTGCCAAGGGGGGAGTCGACAAGGCGCAGATCCTGGGGTTGGTAACGGGCCCACCACTCGTTGCCTGATGACTTGAGAGGTGGTGAGATGAGTACCTGTTTGTAACCGGCTGACTTGATAAGATCGGCTTTGGCGGTCACTTCACTGTACTTCCAGTTGAAGGCGTGCAGTATGACGTCGGCGTGCGCCAAGGGGGCGATCAGCATGCCTGCGATCGCCCATATTCCCGCTGTGTGTTTCATTATTGTGTCCCTGTTTTTATAGATGCCTGAATGGGCAACTCAGCTTTGGCGGGAACAGAGTGAGCTGCAATCAACAACCTGCAGATTTGTGACCGCTTTCAGTATGATTTCGCCGAATATGTGAACTGTTTCGGCTTTTCCTCGCCACCGCCAGTTGCTTTTTACAAGTGATTTTTTTGTCATTTCCCTGTCATTCCCAGCCGCTATCCTGCCAGGCGAGTGGTGCGTTGTTGCCATCACCTTCACCGTCAGGAGCTGCATATGACCAGTTGGATCACGTGGGAAATTTGGTGGAGCCGGGTATGGGGCGAGTCAGAGGTGCCGCTGTATGAAGAGGATGAGCACGAAGTGGCTCATGAACTCTCGCGACTACCGGTTGAAATGGTGCAGCAGGGTCGGGATCAGCGCGCAGGCTAAGGCGCTAACACAGCCTTTACCGGATTGCGCGATCTTGTGGCGACATGGCTACTTCGTTGGCCAATTTGGAAAATTAGGAAAGCGGGTTTTCCACAGGATGTATCGCGGCATATCTTCCTCTCGACCTCTTGGCAGGCAAGGGCTCTGTGCCTGATGCGTGAAGGGCGTGAGCAGGGGGATTAGAAGAGCGACAGCTGCTCCCCGGGGCGGATAAACCCATCCAGCCTGAGCTGAATATGGCGTTTGCCCAGATCAAGTCGTTTGCTGATAAGGCGAAAGCGCTGGGCCAGCAGATCGGCAAAGTGCCCCTCACCGCGCATGCGGGTACCGAAGGCGGTACTGTTGAGCCCGCCACCGCGGCTGGCTCGCAACTGATTCAAAATAGCCTCCTTCTGGCCCGGATAGTGGGTATCGAGCCAGTCACCAAATAGCGGCGCCAGCTCGTGGGGCAGGCGCAGCAGAATGTAATCGGCGCAGCTGGCGCCAGCCTCGGCAGCCGATTTGATGATCTGCTCCAGCTCCGGCTCATTGAGCCGCGGGATCATGGGGGCGGCCAATACCCCCACCTGTATACCAGCGTTGGCCAGCTTTTCGATCACTTTCAAGCGGCCGGTGCCCGTGCTGGCGCGGGGCTCCAGCTGTCGCCGCAGGGTTTCGTTCAAGGTCGTCACCGATACCATCACCTGACACAGTCCCTCTCTGGCCAGCTCGGTCAACAGATCGAGGTCGCGCAAGATCATGGCGCTCTTGGTAATGAGTCCGACCGGATGGCGGTGGGCCAGCATCACTTCCAGCAACTGCCGGGTGAGGCGATAGCGCTGCTCGATGGGTTGATAGGGGTCGGTATTGGCGCCAATGAAGATGGTCTGTGGCTGATAGGCCGGTTTGGCAAACTCCCGACGCAGCAGATCGGCTGCATTGCGTTTAGCAAACAGCTTGCTCTCGAAATCAAGACCAGGGGAGAGTTCCAGATAGGCGTGACTGGGTCTGGCATAGCAGTAGATGCAGCCGTGTTCGCACCCCTGATAGGGGTTGATGGAGCGACCAAAGGGGACATCCGGCGAGCTGTTGTAGCTGATGATACTGCGTGCATCGATCTCCCGCACTTCGGTGCCAGGCACAGAAGAAGTGAAGGCGGCATCCCAATCGGACGATTGCCAGCCGTCATCGACCGCTTCGACAAGGGGGCCGCTAAAACGGTGATCGATATTGTTGGGGCTGCCTCGTCCTGCCATGGTGTGCACCGACACTGTTTATACATACAGTTATTTTGCAGGTACCCCGGATAAATGACAACAACTGCTGATCGACCGGGTGCAAAAAGGGTTGTCGTAGGGATCTCTTGCTTGATCGCAACGCTACATTTCGTTTACATAGACGAAATGAGAACTGGATCACGGAAATCATCATGAGCCCCACCACTTCCCGTTGGCTGTTTATCGGTCTGTTTGCGCTGGTTATCTGGCGTCTGCTTCCGCTCTCCACCGAGCAGGAGATGGCTGCCGCCAACCGTGCCTGGCGTACCGGTCACTTTGATGAGGCGACCCGGATCTGGTCGCCACTGGCCGATCAAGGCCAACCTCGGGCGCAAGCCCTGATGGGCTGGAGTCATGAGGTGGGGCAGGGGAGCGAGCAGGATATCCATCAGGCCATCAGCCTCTATCGCCAGTCGGCGCAGGCAGGAGATCCCTTCGGCCAATATCGGCTGGCAGAGCTCTATCTGCGCGGTGTCGGGGTCAAGCGAGATCTGCGCCAAGCCTTTCACTGGATGGAGCAGGCTGCCCGCAATGGTGATGTCCCGGCCATGCTGAAAGTCGGTGTGCTTCATCTGATGGGGGTCAGCGGCAGGGTCGATCTGGCTCAGGCGAAACAGTGGCTCTATCAGGCGGCACAAAAGGGCAACAAGCTGGCGCTTCAGGTGCTGCAAGAGCTGGCGCTGGCAGAGGAGGGGAGCAGTGACTTTGACTTCAACTGGCAATCCCTGCTTGGCGAATAGTCGGTAGGCGACTCATTTGACTGTAGAAAATATCTGCAAATCCGATACAGCACGCCCGACTTCTGGTAGCATGGGGGCCGTTTTGGCTTGGTTTGTCATGTTAGACATGCTGTTTGCGTGTCAGGCCGTCTTCGCAAAGTGCTGTGGAGAACCAGAACATCACCTTTTTGAATCTCTTTTCCATCCCGCATGTGACCTTTGGTAGGGGTCACCACTGTATAAGGAAACACATAATGCCAATCATTACTCTGCCTGACGGCAGCCAACGTCAATTTGCCCACTCTGTTTCCGTCATGGATGTGGCTGCGGACATCGGTCCCGGTCTCGCCAAGGCGTGCATTGCCGGTCGGGTAAACGGTGAACTGGTGGATGCATGCGAGCTGATCGAAGCCGATGCTGCGCTGGCCATCATCACCGCCAAAGACGAAGAAGGTCTGGACATCCTGCGCCACTCCTGCGCTCACTTGCTGGGTCATGCTATCAAGCAACTCTGGCCCCAGACCAAGATGGCCATCGGTCCTGTCATCGACAACGGCTTCTACTATGACGTTGATCTTGACCGTACCCTGACCGATGAAGATCTGGCTGCCCTGGAAGAGCGCATGCTGGCGCTGGTAGCCAAGGATTACGACGTCATCAAGAAGAAAGTCTCCTGGCAAGAAGCGCGCGATGTATTCGAGGCGCGCGGCGAGTCTTACAAAGTCGAAATCCTGGATCAGAACATTGCCCGTGATGACCAGCCAGGTCTCTATCATCACGAAGAGTACATCGACATGTGTCGCGGCCCGCACGTGCCCAACATGCGTCACTGCCACCACTTCAAGTTGCTGAAGATGTCCGGCGCCTACTGGCGTGGCGACTCCAACAACAAGATGCTGCAGCGTATCTACGGTACTGCCTGGGCTGACAAGAAGCAGCTCAAGGCTTATCTGCAGCGTCTGGAAGAGGCCGCCAAGCGCGACCACCGCAAGATCGGCAAGCAGCTCGACCTGTATCACATGCAGGAAGAAGCACCCGGTATGGTGTTCTGGCACAACGATGGCTGGACCATCTTCCGTGAGCTGGAAACCTTTATCCGCGGCAAGCTCAAAGAGTACGACTATCAGGAAGTGAAAGGTCCGTTCATGATGGACCGCGTCCTGTGGGAGCGTTCAGGTCACTGGGAGAAGTATGCCCAGGCCATGTTCACCACCCAGTCCGAAAACCGCGAGTACGCCATCAAGCCGATGAACTGCCCGGGTCACGTCCAGATCTTCAACCAGGGTCTGAAGTCCTACCGCGATCTGCCGCTGCGGATGGCCGAGTTTGGTTCCTGCCACCGCAACGAGCCGTCCGGTTCCCTGCACGGTCTGATGCGGGTGCGCGGTTTCACTCAGGATGACGCTCACATCTTCTGTACCGAAGAGCAGATCATGGAAGAGGTCTCCGGCTGTATTCGTATGGTCTATGACGTCTACGGTACCTTTGGCTTCGAGAACATCGTGGTCAAGCTCTCCACTCGTCCCGAGCAGCGTATCGGCTCTGACGAGATGTGGGATCGCGCCGAGAAAGCGCTGGCCGAAGCGCTGGAGCTCAACGGTCTGAAGTACGATTTGCAGCCGGGTGAAGGGGCGTTCTACGGTCCAAAAATTGAATTTACCCTGCACGATTGCCTTGATCGTGCGTGGCAATGTGGTACCGTGCAGCTCGACTTTGCCCTGCCTGGTCGTCTGGGTGCCACTTATGTGGGCGAAAACAACGATCGTCATGTACCTGTGATGATCCACCGGGCCATCTTGGGTTCTATCGAGCGCTTCATCGGTATTCTGACTGAAGAGTACGCCGGTCTGTTCCCGACCTGGTTGGCTCCGACTCAGGCTGTGGTCATGAATATCACGGACAATCAGGCCGATTATGCGGTGAAAGTAGCCAAAGCATTGAATGATGCGGGCCTTCGCGCAAAAGCGGACTTGAGAAATGAGAAGATTGGCTTTAAAATCCGCGAGCATACTTTGAAGCGAGTACCTTTCATGCTGGTCTGCGGCGATAAAGAAGTTGAAGCCGGTAAGATTGCAGTACGGACTCGTAAAGGGGCTGACCTGGGCACTTATCCTGTTGAAGAGTTCATCGCTCTGCTGACCCAGGAAGTTCAGACCCGCGGACAAAAGAAAGTGGAGGAATAAGCTATAAAAGGCGGAAAAAAACTGGGCAAGCAACCGCAAGCCCGCGCTCACCGGATCAATGAAGAGATCCGTCTGAAAGAAGTTCGTTTGGCTGGTCTGGATGGCGAAGCTCTTGGCATCGTATCTATCCAGGAAGCACTGAACTTGGCCGCAGAGGCCGAAGTGGATCTGGTCGAGATCAGTCCGAACGCCGAGCCGCCCGTTTGCCGGATCATGGATTACGGCAAATTCCTCTACGAAAAGAGCAAAACCACCAAAGAACAGAAGAAAAAGCAGAAAGTCGTCCAGGTCAAGGAGATCAAATTCCGTCCTGGCACTGACGAAGGCGACTATCAGGTAAAACTACGCAACCTGGTTCGCTTTCTGGAAGACGGGGACAAGGCTAAGGTCACCCTGCGCTTCCGTGGTCGTGAAATGGCACACCAGGATCTTGGTATCAAGGTTCTTGAGCGCGTCAAGAACGATCTGGAAGAGTTGGCCGTAGTCGAATCGTTCCCGAAAGTCGAAGGCCGTCAAGCTGTGATGGTCCTCGCACCTAAGAAGAAATCTTAAGGCCCACAAGAAATTGACTCATGGGGCTCGCTCCATGAGTCGGTTCGCCTTGCGATTTTGTTGTCACTCACAATGCGGAGTATGAAATGCCGAAGATGAAAACCAACCGGGGCGCCGCAAAGCGCTTCAAGAAGACTGGCTCAGGTCGCTTCAAGTGCAAGCACAACCACCTGCGTCACATCCTGACCAAGAAGAGCAGTAAGCGTAAGCGTCAGCTGGGACCGAAGTTCTTTGTTTCCGCTGCCGACCACAAACGTGTTGTCGCTTGTCTGCCGTACGCATAAGGGGGGATGTGAAAAATGCCAAGAGTTAAACGTGGTGTGACTGCTCGTGCTCGTCACAAGAAAGTAATGAAAGCCGCCAAGGGTTACTACGGCGCCCGTTCCCGTGTTTACCGCGTAGCGGTACAAGCGGTAACCAAAGCTGGTCAGTATGCCTACCGTGACCGTCGCCAGAAAAAGCGTCAATTCCGTCAGCTGTGGATTGCGCGTATCAACGCTGCTGCCCGTCAGAACGGTCTGTCCTACAGCCGTCTGATCAACGGTCTGAAGAAGGCTTCTATCGAGATCGATCGCAAGATCCTGTCCGATATCGCCGTTCACGACAAGCTGGCTTTCACCGCCCTGGTTGAAAAAGCTAAAGCAGCTCTGGTCTAATTCCAGCACTGTTATAAAAAATAAAGGAGGCTCAGGCCTCCTTTTTTGTATCTGTCATTCACGGTTTTACATCACGTTTTTCTTTCTCCCGTCCACGTTTTGTCCACTGTTTTACACGCGCTACAGTTTTCTCCATACAAAGTGACATGTGGGAGATCACTAGTTCTATAAATGGATTGTATGCCAACAAACTATGTCTTTATTCTACTATTTCAAGAGTGACGGTAAATCGATGAGACTCGCTTGATATAACAAAATGATTTGTAGGGAGAAAAGCCCACCTTAACTATGGTCAGCGAAGGGGCTTTTTTTGTATTATTCCACTCTTGACCTTATTTAGCCTAAAGGCTCCTGTACCGGGAGTGGTGACGAGGAAGACATGCAACAGCTTGAAGAAGTAGTCGGCCAAGCCAGAGCCGAAATTGAGGGCGTGAGCGATATCGCGACCCTCGACGAAATCCGGGTCAAATATCTGGGTAAAAAGGGCTTTTTTACCGAGCAGATGAAGGGCCTGGGTGCCTTGTCTGCCGAAGAGCGTCCCGCCGCGGGCGCCGTGATCAACCAGGCAAAACAGCAGGTTCAGGATGCGCTGAACGAGCGTCGTGAAGCGCTCGAAGCTGCCGTGCTGAACCAGAAGCTGGCCGCCGAGACCATCGATGTCAGCCTGCCGGGCCGTCGCATTGAGAATGGTGGTCTGCATCCTGTAACCCGCACCATCGAGCGCATTGAGCGCCTGTTTGGCGAGATGGGCTTCAAGGTTGCCCGTGGTCCCGAGATTGAAGATGGCTTCCACAACTTCGATGCACTGAACATTCCGGCTCATCACCCGGCGCGTACCGATCACGATACCTTCTACTTCAATCCTGATCTGATGCTGCGTACCCACACCTCGGGCGTGCAGATCCGTACCATGGAGCATCAGCAGCCGCCGATCCGCATCATTGCACCGGGCCGCGTCTATCGTAACGACTACGACATGACCCATACCCCGATGTTCCATCAGGTTGAAGGTCTGCTGGTTGACGAGCATGCCAGCTTTACCGAGCTGAAGGGCATTCTGCACGACTTCCTGCGCAACTACTTCGAGGAAGACCTGACCATTCGCTTCCGTCCTTCCTATTTCCCGTTCACCGAGCCGAGCGCCGAAGTAGACGTGATGGGCAAGAATGGCAAGTGGCTGGAAGTGCTGGGCTGCGGCATGGTTCACCCGAACGTACTGCGTTCGGTCGGCATAGATCCGGAAAAATACTCCGGCTTTGCCTTCGGCATGGGCGTTGAGCGCCTGACCATGCTGCGTTACGGGGTCAACGACCTGCGTGCCTTCTTCGAAAACGACCTGCGCTTCCTCAAGCAGTTCAAGTAAGGGCGAGAGAACATGAAATTCAGTAAATCCTGGGTGATGGAGTGGGTCCGCACCGAGTTGAGTGACAATGCGCTGGCCGAGCAGATCACCATGGCCGGTCTGGAAGTGGACGCCGTGGAAGCAGTTGCCGGCCAGTTCAACAATGTGGTGGTGGGTGAAGTGGTCGAGTGCGCCCAGCATCCTGACGCCGACAAGCTGCGGGTGACCAAGGTCAACGTGGGTGAAGCCGAGCTGCTGGACATCGTCTGTGGCGCGCCGAACTGCCGTCAGGGCCTGAAAGTGTGTGTGGCCAAAGTAGGGGCGACCCTGCCGGGTGATTTCACTATCAAGAAAGCCAAGCTGCGTGGCCAGCCGTCTCACGGCATGCTTTGCTCTTTCAGCGAGCTGGGTATCGACGTTGAAGCCGATGGCATCATCGAGCTGCCGGCCGATGCCCCCATCGGTACCGATATTCGTGACTACCTCAATCTGAACGACGTCTCCATCGACGTGGATCTGACTCCGAACCGTGCCGATTGCCTCGGTATCGCGGGTCTGGCTCGTGAAATTGGCGTGCTCAACAGCGTGGACGTGGTCGAGCCGACCTGGGCACCAGCTGTTGCTACCATTGATGCAACTTTCCCGATCCGGGTTGAAGCACCAGCTGATTGCCCCCGTTATCTGGGCCGCGTCATCAAGGGGCTGAACTTGCAGGCCCAGAGCCCGCTCTGGATGCAAGAGAAGCTGCGCCGTGGCGGCATTCGTTCCATCGACGCCATTGTCGACATCACCAACTACCTGCTGCTGGAATACGGTCAGCCGATGCACGCCTTCGATCTGGCTACCCTGGAAGGGGAACTGGTGGTGCGTCGTGCCCACGCCGATGAGCCGATGACCCTGCTCGATGGCAACGAAGTGAAGCTCAAAGAGACCACCCTGGTGATTGCCGATGCCAAAGGTCCTGCCTGCATGGCCGGTATCTTCGGTGGCAATCGCACCGGTGTATCCGAGACCACTACCGACATCCTGCTGGAGTGCGCCTTCTTCGCGCCGCTCTCCATCACCGGCCGTGCCCGTGCCTACGGTCTGCACACCGACTCTTCCCACCGCTTCGAGCGCGGGGTGGATCCGGAGTTGCAAGCCAAGGTGATGGACAGAGCCACCCGTCTGCTGTTGGAGATCTGCGGCGGCGAAGCGGGTCCGGTCATCGAGGTCAAATCCGATGCCCATCTGCCGAAAGCGGCCCCCATCAAGCTGCGTCGCAGCAAGCTCGACAAGGTGATCGGTATCAGCGTGGCTGACGCTCAGGTGGTCGAGATCCTGACCCGCCTCGGCATGCAGGTCACTGTGGATGCTGACGGTTGGACTGCGCTGGCACCCTCCTGGCGTTTCGATATCGCCATAGAGGAAGACCTCATTGAGGAAGTGGCTCGCATCTACGGCTACAACAACATCCCGAACCTGAAACCCGCCGCTTCTCTGGCGATGGTGGAGCAGGCAGAAGGGCAGGTGACCTTGAAGCGCGTGCGCGACCTGCTGGTTGACCGCGGTTTCCAGGAAGCGATCACCTACAGCTTCGTCGATCCCAAGACCCAGCAAACCCTGTTCCCGCAGAGCGATGCCATCGTGCTGCCGAACCCGATCTCGGTCGAGATGTCCGCCATGCGTGTCTCTCTGTTCCCGGGTCTGGTGCAAGCCGTTGTTTACAACCAGAATCGTCAGCAGCCGCGTGTGCGTCTGTTCGAGCAGGGTCTGCGTTTCATCAAGGATGAAAGCGCCGAGAATGGCATCCGTCAGGAGCCGATGCTGGCCGGTATCATCACTGGCAACCAGAGCGACGAGCACTGGGATATCAAAACCCGCGCAGCCGACTTCTTTGATTTGAAAGGGGATCTGGAAGCGGTGCTGGACTTGACCGCCGAAGGGGCCACCTTTACCTTCGAGCGCACCGAGCACAGCGCCCTGCACCCGGGCCAGAGCGCAGCCATCCTGCGCAATGGCGAGATCATCGGCCACATCGGCGTGATCCACCCGAGCCTCGAGAAGAAGCTGGGCCTCAAGAGCCGCGCGGTGATGTTTGAGCTGGAGCTGGACAAGCTGACCCCGGCCAAGGTGCCGGTTGCAGCCGAAGTTTCCAAGTTCCCTGCGAACCGTCGCGACATCGCCGTCGTGGTCGATCGTCAGGTTCTGGCAGGTGATGTGCTTGCGGTAATTAAAAAAGTTGGCGGAAATCAGGTAGTTGGAATAAACTTGTTTGACGTATACCAGGGTGCTGGTATGGCAGAGGACAAGAAGAGCCTGGCCATCAGTCTTGTATTGCAAGACACCCAGCGTACCCTGGAGGAGAAAGAGATTGCCGAGACCGTAGACAATGTCGTGCGGGCCCTTGGTGAAGAGTTGAATGCATCCTTGAGGGATTGATCTATGGCGCTTACCAAAGCCGACATTGCAGAGCACCTGTTCACCCAGCTCGGGATGAGCAAGCGTGAAGCCAAAGATATGGTGGAAGCCTTCTTTGAGGAAATCCGACAGGCGCTTGAGCGTGGTGAACAAGTCAAGATTTCAGGCTTCGGTAACTTTGACCTTCGTGAGAAGAATCAGCGTCCCGGACGCAACCCCAAGACGGGCGAGGATATTCCTATCAGCGCCCGCCGCGTGGTGACCTTCCGGCCTGGCCAGAAGCTCAAGGCCAGGGTAGAAAATGTTGAACCCAACGAGTGATAAAAAGCCAGGCAGATGCCTGGCTTTTGTTTTCAGATGACCAAATTCCCCGTTTTTCTTCTGGGTGCCGTACTGGCACTGCCATTGCACGCCAAGCCTTTGCAGACCACTGTGCTGCCGTTGGCGCCGGCGACCCAGGCTTATGTCAATTCACTGAGTCAGCTTTCGCTCTGCTATCCTGCGACGCTTCCTCCACCATACCTGATGGCCGAGGGGGGACTGCTCAAGGATCGCCTTGCCCGGTTGCAGGAGCTGTTCCCTATTCCACTTGTGCTCAAAGAGCTGCCCGATTGGCAGACATTGCGCAACGGGCTCGCAGAGGGGGAATGCGACATCATTCCCTATGTCGGAACCCGCAAGAAGGCCGTGGAGGGTATGCGGTTAAGTCGTCCGATGATGGAAACCGATGCCGCCATCCTCTACAAGGGTGAAAATCTCAAACAGGCCCGCTTTCTGGTCTACTCGCTGGCAGACTCTGCCCGCCTGCTGCACGAGCTCTATCCCCAGGCACGCATTATTTCCCTAAAAAGCGGAGAGAAGGTCTACGACGCGCTGCAGAGTGGCAAGGGGGATGCCTATCTGGGGGACTATCTGCAACTGCGCTATCTGATGCGCGAGTTTCCTGCCGATGGTTTGCGCCTGCGCCGCCTGTTTGGTGAGGATCGGATCATCAGCTATCGCTTGATGATGCGTGATCAGCCTGAGTTGGCCAATCTGGTGGACACCCTGATCCGTCATATGCCCGCCGGTACTATCTATACCGATCTGGCCCGTTATCTCGATCAGGGGTCGCTCTACGTCAACCAACCCCACTTCAGCGATACCGAGCAGGCCTGGTTATCCGGCCGCGGTCGCACCATTCGCCTGGTGGTCAATCCCGAGTTGATGCCCTATAGCGGCGTCAATGATCTGGGGGAGCCGAAAGGGTGGAGCGCGGATGTGTTGCGCTGGGTCACCCAGGAGACCGGCCTGAAATACAAGCTGGTGCCTGCCGCCAGCAAGGCGGAGGCCGTAGAAAAGCTGCGTCGTGGTGAGGCGGATATGATGGCCGGTTTGCCGGAATCCCCGGCATTGACGGATCAGTTCATTTTCAGCCGGACGATCTCCACCAACCGGTTTGCCTTTATCAGCAAGCGCAAGCTGGCTGCTGATCGCATTACCCAACTCAAGCGGCAGCGTATTCTGGTGCCGGAATCCCTCTACGATCCCTCCTTGCTCGCCCTGCTCGGTGATCAGGAGTGGGTTCGCACCGACGGCATCGAACAGGGGCTGGCAGCGATCAAACATGGCAAGGCTGACGCCATGCTGAGCGAGCTATATCAGCTGCAATATCCCCAGCGTACCAACTTGCTGGAAGGGCTCGATATTGAGGAGCTGGAAGATCGCTTCAGTCTTGGCTTTGCCATCAACAAGAGTCAGACCGAACTGGCCGGGGTGATGGATCGCAACCTGATGGCCCTTACCAGCACCCAGATTGACGAACTTAACCAGCGCTGGCGCCGCTTGCTCGTCGTGCAGCAACCCGGTGTGAGCTACGCCGCCTGGTTTGGCTCCATCGCCATGGCACTGCTGATCAGCGGTATTGTCATCGGCGGGATCTGGCGTTCTCGCCAGCAACTGGCAAGGGAAGTGGCCCAGCGTCACGCCGCCGAGAAGGCGCTGGCCATCGAGAGCGAGCTGCGGGAAACCATGTTTCAGGCGTTGCCGGTGCCCGTCTATCTGCGCAACAGCCAGGGCAAGGTGATCAAATCCAATAAACAGGGGCGACGTCTGGCCCTGCGCTACTCTCAGCAGTTGATGCTGCCGCCGGTTCAGCCGCAAAAGAGCGAAGGGGAGCTGGTGCTGGGGGAGCAGGTCTTCGCCTATGCCCAGCATCCGCTGCGGCTGGACAAGCAAGCACCTGCCACCGATCTCATCGCCCTGTCGGATATCAGTGTGCTGCGTGAGCAGGCCCGTTTTCTACGTCAGGCAGAGCGCCGCCTGCGTGCCCTGACCAATACAGTCCCCGGCGTGGTGCTGCAGTTTATGTTCGAGCGGGGACGGGTAGGGGCCATCGAGTTTATCAGCCGAGGCTGTTACGAGCTGCTGGGGCTGGCGAGCCAGCAGATCCGCCGTGAGCCCAAACGGGTGCTCATTATGCTTGAGCGCGAGGATCGCCGCCGGGTAAGCCGTGAGATGTTCGCCATGTTGCAGGCTGGCAAACCCTTCGCATTCACCCTGCGCTATCACCATCCGACCAAGGGTCTGCGCTGGTTGCAGCTCTATGGCCGTGGCCGCAGTCAACCGCATGGTTGGCGAATTTATGCGGTGATGCAGGATGCCACTGCCCGGGTCGAGCAGGATCAAGCATTGCAGCACTCCCATGAACAGGCGCAGCAGGCGGTGCAGGCCAAGGGCCGTTTCCTGGCGGCGATTAGCCACGAGATCCGTACACCGATGAACGCCATGCTCGGCTTGCTTGAGTGGCTGGCCAGCACCCCTTTGTCGAGAGAACAGGATTCGGCGCTGGCGCGGGTGCGTCAGGCGGGGGATGAGCTGCTCGGCCTGCTCAACGATGTACTCGACTTTAGTCGCAACGAAAACAGCAAACTCTCCCTCTCGCCCCAGCCCACCGATTTCGCCGAGCTGTGCGAGCACGTGGCGGCGGTGCACTGGAGTAAGGCCAGATCCAAACGGCTGCAATTACGATTGCGGCTTGACCCTGCCTTGCCAGCCTTGCTGACTCTCGATCCCCATCGGGTACGGCAAGTGCTCCACAATCTGCTCTCCAATGCCATCAAGTTCAGCCTGCGTGGGGAAGTGGTGCTGTGGGTCGAGGTAGTCGCATCGACCTTGCGCTTCGGGGTCGATGATGAAGGGCCGGGGATCACCGCCAAGATGCGTCCTACTCTCTTTATGCCATTCGAACAGTTTGCTGTTGAAGGGCAGTTGCGGGCGCCGGGCACCGGCCTTGGTCTGGCGATCTGCAAGCAGCTGCTCGAGCAGATGGGCGGGTTGATCGATGTCGAGGGACGCCCGGGCGGTGGTAGCCGCTTCTTCTGCGAGTTGCCGTTGCAACAGGTTCAGCAAGATATCGATTGGCAGCCAAGAGTACGCCAGTTATCCCTCTCACTGCCTCACGATGAGGTTTTGGGGGTCACGCCCTGGTTGTCCAGGCTCGGTATTCATGTTGCCAGTCGTGCGGTTGATCTGCTGCAGGCCGAGAGAGACGAGGATAGTCTGTATCACTGGTCATGGCAGGGGGAGTCCTGGGTGCCGGGCACCATGATCAGCCTGTTCCAGCCACGGATGACATCAGAGCAACCTGTGGGTGAGATGCAGCCTGGGCTTGGTATGCGGGTACTGCTTGTTGAGGATCACGATGTCAACCGGGAGCTGATCTGTATGCAACTGGGGCAACTGGGTGCAAGCGTAGTCAGTGCCGCCAATGGGCAGCTGGCGCTGGAGATGCTGGTGAAGCACCAGGTGGATCTTGTGTTGACAGACCTGCAGATGCCGGTGATGAACGGGGCCGAACTGTGCAGGCAATTGCGTAAATCCGCGCGTTGGGCCCGTCTTCCGGTCTATGTGATCACCGCAGATCTCAGTGAGCAAGCGGCAAGGGAGCTGCAATCCTGCGGTTGCGATGGTCATCTGGACAAGCCGGTCGCCCTCAAGGTGCTGGCGACCTTGCTGCGCCATATTGGCAAAGAGGGGAGCAATGCTGTCGCCCCGACGCCGGTTGCCTCGTTGCTGACCGATGAACTGGCTGCCCTTTATCTGAAGGCTACCCGTGATGATTTGGCCGAACTTGAACGCTGCTGCACAGAAGAAGATGAAGTTGGCGTGAATGCTGCTTTACACAAGCTGAAGGGGGCCGCCAGAATGGTAGGAGCCACGGCGCTGGTGACGGTGATTGACGAGTGGCAACAAGCCCCCCATCCAGCTCTCCAGAGCAGTTTGAACCGGGCGTTGGATGAGTTCAGCCAGCATTTCTCGAAAAGGACCCAAGATGATCATTACTGATGAAGAACTGCTGGCGTTGCTCGACTCGGAAGAGCACGAGGCGGCAGATTTTTGCCCTGTCTTGCTCTATGCGCTTGATCGGGCCTCCCATGAGCTGGCAAAGAGCACGACACTCCCCTCCTATGTCACTTTGCAGCGCACCCAACCGGACGCCTGCTGGCAGTGGGAAGGGTTGTTTGCGGCAGGAGCCATTGCCCTTTACGATCCTGCCGCTCACCAGCAGGCGGACTATTTCCCCGAGTTGCAGCATCATCAGGGAATTTATGCCATTGGTGAAGATTGGCTGGGAGGACTTGCCGCCAGTTACCGTGACTGGAACAACTGGCTGGCGGCCAAGCGGGTACTGCTGCTAGAAGATCACCCGTTTCAGGGGATGCAGTTACAGCAGGCTATCGCCGAACTGGGGCTCTCCTGCCAGTGGGTGCAGGATGAAACTGCCTGTCTTGCTGCGTTGGAGGCTGGCGACATCAGTCTGCTGGTGTGTGATCTCAGTCTGGTGGAGCAGGATGCCATCAGCCTGCTGATGAGCCAGCCGCAAATTCAGCGCAGCGGGTTGCCGATCATTCTCTTGTCGGCGCACGAGCAGACATTGATCGACGGTGCCCGCCGTCTGCTGCACGATGCCGGTTTCAATGTGCTGGCTGCACTGGCCAAGCCACTCGATGGCAACGAGTTGCTCAGGTTGCTGCGCGGACTCTATCTGGGGCCTCTGCGTCAGCGTCGGCTGAGTGGCCAACGTCGAACAATTCGTCGTTGGCAGGGGGAAGTGCAGGGTCAGCTTGGGCTGCTCTCCAGCCCCGCGACTCCTCATCCGGTCTGGCTGGCGGTAACGGGTTTACCCGGCCGCTGGGAGGCACTTAAAGAGTGGTTGACGGATCAGTCACGTAGCCCCACAGAGCTGACATTATTGATCCATCGTCGGGATCACCTGTTGAGCAATGGAGAGCGGTTTGCGCTGGTACTGCAAGCGAGTCTGGCGGGGAGCAAGCTGGCGTTGCTGCTCGATAACAGCCAGCATTTGCCATTCGATCTGCTGGAGCGTTTGCCGTTGAGCGCTTTGCTGCTGGGGCAGGCGCTTTTACCCGAAATAGAGTCATTGGCCATGGACTCCCTGCTGGGACGCTTTATGGCCCGAGTCAGAGAGCTGGGGATCGCCGTCTATCTCGATGATCCTTACAATCTGCTCGACGCCGAGGTGTGGCGGGAGCAGGGTATTGCGGGGCGCTGGTAACCCGTGCCCCGTTATCTCTGCTGGCCCATCCATCGGGAGCGTCTCTGCAAGGGGCTGGCAGGCTGGCCCCATCCGGCTTCGCGGTCGGTACTGCCACTGACGATGCAGGTCGCCGACCAACCTTGTCTGCTACGAGAGCTGCAGGGGGTGGATCCTGACCGTATGCTGGCCGCCTATGATGCGCTCAGTGAGGAGAGCATCTACTTGCGTTTTATGCGCCCCAAACGGAGGCCACCGCCGGAGCAGGTGGCCCAGTTTCTCAATTACCATCCCGAACACCAGATCTCGCTGTTGCTGACCGATCTTGCCGGTGAGCCGCTGGCTCAGGCTCAGTCCATCCGGCGTCGACTCCATCCGGAGCGTGCCGAATTTTCCTGCATCGTGGCAGATCATTTCCAGCACAAGGGAGCGGGACGGCGCATTCTGCTGGCGCTGGCACTGCTGGCCCGAGCTGAGGGGATCTGTGAGTGGACCGCGGAGGTGCTGGCCCAGAATCGTCCCATGCTCACTTTGCTCAAGCGCCTTGGTCTGCCGCTGACCCTGGTAACCGGGCGGGAGATGGTTTTTGTCAGGCTCGATCTGACCGTGCTGGATGAGTGGTTGCCCGCACAGCCACGCCAAGCTTTTAAGACCAAGGGCGAATAGTGGCGCTTTTTTCCCTGTGCTAAGGTCACACTATTATGCGGGGATAGACGGAGCAGCTTATGGCGCAGTCATACAAACATATCGTGATCCTGACCGGAGCGGGGATCTCTGCCGAATCCGGCATCAAGACTTTTCGTGCCTGCGACGGTTTGTGGGAAGAGCACAAGGTCGAGGACGTGGCGACCCCCGAGGGTTATGCTCGTGATCCCGATCTGGTGCTGCGCTTTTACAACTCCCGCCGCAAACAGCTGCAACAGCCCCAGGTTCACCCCAATCCGGCCCACTATGCGTTGGCTCGTCTCGAGCGGCTTTTGCCCGGCACGGTCACCCTGGTGACCCAGAACATCGACAATCTGCACGAGAGTGCTGGCAGCAAGAACCTTATCCATATGCACGGCGAGCTGCTCAAGGCTCGCTGCCCGGAGTCCGGTCAGGTGATCGAGTGGCGCGGGGATCTCCATCAGGACGAGCTCTGCTCCTGCTGCCAGTTCCCCCAGCCGATGCGCCCCCACGTGGTCTGGTTTGGCGAGATGCCGCTCGGGTTGGATCGCATCTATAGTGCGCTGGCCCAGTGCGATCTCTTTATCTCCATCGGCACCTCGGGTGCCGTCTATCCGGCCGCCGGTTTCGTGCACGAAGCGGGATTGAACGGGGCCCACACCATAGAGCTCAATCTCGAGCCGAGCGAGGTGGGTAGCCAGTTTGACGAGAAGCGCTATGGGCCGGCCTCCCTGCTGGTACCCGCCTATGTCGATGAGTTGCTGGAGGCGTGCGGCATCCATCAACCGAGGCAAGTCGAGGGGCACAACTGGATGGAGATGCGCGGTCCCTGAGCTAGTGTGTGACGGGACAGTTGCAATGGTTCGGTGAAATCGCCACACTGGCAGCCACAAAAAATGGGACGCAGTTGGCGCAAATTACCATGAACGCAGTAAAGCAATGGATCGCTTTTTTTCTCCTGATGCTGGCCAGTGCCAGCGCATCGGCCTCCATCCCCCTGATGACCCTGGTACTGCCAGATGGCCAGCAGGTGACCCTCGATGAGGCGGCCCTCTCCGCCTTGCCACAGACCGAATTCACCACCACTACTCCCTGGACCCAGGGCACCCACCACTATCGCGGGCCGACCCTGTCAACCGTGCTGGCGGCGCAAGGGATCCCGGATGCTCGCAAGATCGCCGTTTCGGCCCTCAACGGCTATCAGCAGGTGGTGGATCTGGCCCTGTTCGACGGCGTGCCGCTGACCCTGGTGCGTCAGGAGGACGGCAAACCGCTGACCCGGCGCAACAAGGGGCCGCTCTGGCTGCTCATCCCGTTCACCACCTATCCCAAGCTGGACGTGCCTGCCATTCACAACTGCATGGTGTGGCAGGTGACCCGCATCGAGATCGTCGATTGATGGGGCTATCCCGCCAAAATCTGCTGTTGGTTGCGGTGTCGCTGCTGTTTCTGCTCTCGTCGGGCAGCAGCCTCTATCTGCAGTATCGGCAAGAGCAGCTGGTCGATACCTTCTACCGCAATGTCCACTGGAACATCAGCCAGGTGATGCTCGAATCCCAGCGTTTCCTCTACGACCTGCAGCTCTATCGGGCTGGCAGACTGTCGATGGAGACCCTGAGCCTCGATTACGATCTGCTGTGGAACCGGCTCGACATCTTCCTCATCAGCAGCGAGACCGCCGAGATGCGCCAGCGGCACGGACTCGGCAAGGTGCTGGCCACCCTGTTCGAGCAGATCAAGCAGCTCGAACCCCAGATGGAGGCTGGTGCGCTGCGCGAGGGGGCTGAGCTTGCCCGCTTGCAGGAGGCGATCGCCAGCCAGACCCGTCTCATCGAACAGATAGGGGATCAGATCCTCTCCGGCCAGGAGCGGGAGCATTCGGTCAGCCAGATCCGCAACAGTCTGTTCTGGCTGCAGATCTGGCAACTGATCCTGCTGCTGACTGGCGGCGCTCTGGTCGCAGCCCTCATTCGCGCCAATCTGGCGAACCGCTGGCTTGCCCTGCTCGATCCCCTGACCCAGCTTGGCAACCGCCGTGCCCTGCAGGAGCAGCTCTCTCGCGCTCTGCATGCTGATGATGTGAGCGCTTTGGTGGTGCTCGATCTCAAGCGCTTCAAGCAGGTCAATGATCTGCTGGGTTATCAGGTCGGTGATCGGTTGTTGCAGATGGTGGCCAACAAGCTGCAACAGGCTCATGGCAGTCACGCTTACCGCCTCGGTGGTGACGAATTTGCCGTGGTGCTGACCAAGGCAGATGATGCGCTGGAAACCGCCATTCATGAGCTGGTGGATCTGCTCCATTTCGAGTTCGTGACCCGGGAGTGCAGCTTCGATCTGGCCTGTCGGCTCGGGGTTGCCAAGGCGCAGCAACAGGATGCCGCCCGGTTGCTGGATCAGGCCATCCTGGCCCTTAACCAGGCCAAGCGTAGCCAGGAGGGGGCGATCAGCTGGTTTGAGCCAGCCATGCTGCAGCAGTTGCAGTTGAGTCAGCAGCAGCTTCATCAGCTGCGAGAGTGGTTGGCGGGGCGCGAGCCAGCACCGCTGCGAGTGGCATTGCAGCCGCTGACGGACGGGCAGGGCAACGAGATGTGGCAATTGGCGCTTGAGTGGCGTGAGCAGGGAGTCCCATGCCATATGCGCTGGCTGCAGGAGTGCGGCGTACTGGGGCCCGTGTTGGCCCGTGTGCTGCAAACGCACGAGGCGCAGTATGCCGATGGTCGGACACTGCTGGTCCCGCTCGACAATCAGGCCCAGCTGACCCATCTACTGGCCTATTTGCCGGAGGCTTCCTGCACGCCGCTAGTGTTGCTGGTACCGACGCTACAGCCGGATGGTGCCCTGCTGGCGGGATTGCGCCAGCAGGGTTGCACTCTGGCGCTCAGAGAGATTGGCAGCACCACCGCGGCGCAGTTGGCCGCCGGCTGGCCTGTCCGCTACTGGTTGCCGCAGGGTGATGAAGATGGCGAGTTGTTGCAACCTCTGGCCAGACGATTGGGGCTGGAGCCACTGCAAGTGCTGGCAGTCAGGGAGACCCGGTCGCTGGCCTGAGGGCAAAAAGCGGTATTGCACTGGCAAGAGACAAAATGACACAAGGCGACCTCGGGGTCGCCTTGTTTCGTTTATTGCCCCTGAAAGTCAGGGGCGAGAGGCGCAGGATTGTCTGATCACCAGGTCAGGGTCGACGGTGATCAGGTGGTTCTCCACCGCTTCGCCGTTGATCCGCGCCAACAAGCGGGTGACGGCGAGGCGCCCCAGCTCCTCCTTGGGCTGGTTGACGGTGGTGAGTGGCGGCGACATAAATTCGGCCAGCGCCACATTGTCGTAGCCGACGATGGAGAGGTCGCGCGGGATCACTAGCCCCGCCTGATGGGCGGCACTGATGGCCCCCATCGCCATCATGTCGTTGCAGACAAAGAGGGCGGAGGGGCGCTTGGGCAATGCCAGCAGACGAGTCATCGCCTGATGGCCGCTGGCGCAGTCAAAATCCCCCTCCTGGATCCACTCTTGATTGAGCGTGAGCCCTGCCTCCTGCAGCGCCTGTTCGAAGCCAGCCTGCCGCTGGTTGGCGGGGGCACGGCTGTGGGGGCCTGTGATACAACCGATGGCGGTATGGCCCAGCTCAATAAGATGGCGGGTCGCCAGATAACCACCGTGGAAGGAGTTGTCGGCGATCAGATCCACATCCTCACTGACCAGCCCCCAATCCATCACCACCACCGGCAGGCTCTTGAGCCAGTCGAGCTGATTGAACACCTCTTGCTGCCCTTCGCTACACATGATGAGCAGGCCATCGACCCGCTTGCGCAGCATCATCTTGAGGTAGGAGAGGGCCGTCTCGGCTTGACCCTCGGTGTTGCCCAGCATCAGGTTGTAGCCCTGCTCGAAGCAGTAGCGCTCCACCCCGCGCACCACCTCGGCAAAGAAGGGGTTGCTGGAGGTGGTGACCAGCATGCCGATACTGTTGGTCTCCTTCACCTTAAGGCTGCGGGCCACCAGACTCGGGGCATAGTTGAGCTCGCGCATGGCCGCGAAGACCCGCTCACGGGTCTCCTCGGCCACGAAACGGGTCTCGTTGATGACATGGGAAACGGTGGTGGTGGAGACCTGGGCCCTCGCCGCCACCTCCTTGATATTGGCCATCAGTTCCCCTGCGCAGTCTGCTCAAGCAGGAAGGCGTCAACCTCCTGCTTGCTCGGGATGGAGCTCTGGGCACCGAACCGGGTGACGGAGAGTGCCGCCGCCCCGTGGGCAAAGCGCACCGCACCGTGGAAATCGGCTCCGGCCAGTTCCGCCGCCAGCAGGGCGCCGTTGAAGGTATCGCCCGCGGCTGTTGTATCCACCGCCTTGACCCGAAAGCCCGGGATCAGCTGTTGCTGCTGTGCGTTGCTGCAATAGACCCCCTGCGACCCCAGGGTGATCATCACGTCCGCAATCCCCATCTGGTGGAAGCGGGCGGCCGCCTCGCGGGCACTCGCTTCATCGGTGACTTTCACGCCGGTCAACAGCTCGGCTTCGGTCTGGTTGGGGGTGATGAGATCCACCAGTGCCAGCAGTTCGCTTGAGAGTGGGCGGGCGGGGGCGGGGTTGAGCACCACCCGGGTGCCATGGGCGCGGGCCAGCCGTGCAGCCTCATGGACGCTCTCGAGCGGCACTTCCAGCTGCAACAGCAGGGTGTGGGCGTCGGCGATCATCGCTTCGTGGTTTTTCACCACGGCAGGGGTGATGGCACCGTTCGCCTCGGCGGAGATACCTATGCTGTTCTCCCCCTCATCGCTCACATAGATGATGGCGATCCCGGTCGGGAGCTTGGGATCGAGTTCGACGGCGCTCACATCGATACCGTCTTTGGCAAAACCGCTCTTCATCTGGTGGCCGATGGCGTCATCACCGATGCGGGCGATAAAGGAGACGGGGGCGCCAAGGCGGGCGGCAGCGACTGCCTGATTAGCCCCCTTGCCACCCGGCACCACCTGATAGCTGTGGCCGGTCAGGGTTTCACCCGGGCGAGGAAAGTGGGGAACGCGCAGCACATGGTCTGCATTGACACTGCCCAGAACGACGAGACGATTCATGTTGACTACTCCTGATGCATCTTGGCTTGAACACAATAACTGAGTGAGCTCAAGCCGGGAGGCACCGCAATTGATGGGAAAAGGGGAGGCGAACCTCCCCTCGAGAACTTACTTGCTGACCACTTGCAGCGGTACCGGAATGGATTTCTCGACCGGCTGACCTTTCAGCACCTTGTCGGCAGTCTCGACACCGATGGCACCGATCAGGGCCGGTTGCTGGGCCACGGTGGCGGCCAGTTTACCCTTGGCTACGGCGGCTTTGCCATCGTCAGTACCGTCGAAGCCGACGATCATTACCTCTTTCCCGGCAGCCTGCACCGCGCGGATGGCACCCAGCGCCATCTCGTCGTTCTGGGCGAACACTGCCTGTACGGTCGGATGGGCGGCCAGCAGGTTTTCCATGACGTTCAGACCCTTGGTGCGGTCAAAGTCGGCAGGCTGGGAAGCCAGCACCTGCAGCTTGTTGGCCGCCACGGCCAGGGCAAAACCTTCGCCACGGTCGCGGGCGGCGGAGGTACCGGCAATCCCTTCAAGCTGAATGACCTTGGCACCGGTACCCAGTTTCTCGGTGATGAAGTCACCGGCCAGCTTGCCGCCCGCCACGTTGTCGGAGGCGATATGGGCCTTGACCTCACCCTGCGCAGCGCCGCGATCCAGAGTCAGTACCGGAATGCTGGCGCGGTTGGCCAGACGGATAGCGTTGCCGACAGCTTCGGAGTCGGTGGGGTTGATCAGGATGGCGCCGACCTTGCGCACGGTGAGATCTTCCATGTTGGAGAGCTCTTTGGCCGGGTCATTCTGGGAGTCCAGCACCACCAGTTCGTAGCCAAGCTCCTTGGCCTTGGCTTCGGCACCCTCCTTCATGGTGACGAAGAAGGGGTTGTTGAGGGTGGAGACCACCATCGCCAGGGTATGGTCTGCAGCCTGGGCGGTGCCCAGCACGGACATGATGGCGGCAGCGAGCAGGGTATTGAGCTTTTTCATCATTTCATTCCTTGTGTGTGGCTTGTCTTATCAACGATTGCTTTTGTTATCGATCATCACGGCAAGCAAGATCACGCTGGCCTTGGCGATCATCTGGTAATAAGAGGATACGTCGAGCAGGTTGAGGGCGTTATTCAGGAAGCCGATGATCAGCGCACCTATCAGGGTGCCCATGATGCGGCCCTTGCCGCCCATCAGGCTGGTACCACCCAGCACCACAGCGGCGATGGCATCCAGCTCGTAACCCATGCCGGCGGTCGGCTGGGCAGAGGAGAGACGGGAGGTGACGATAAGCCCTGCCAGTGCCGAGAGCGCGCCGCACAGACCATACACCGCCAGCTTCACCCGATCCACATTGATGCCGGAGAGGCGGGTAGCCGATTCGTTGCCCCCCAGCGCGTAGATGTAGCGACCGAGACGGGTGTGGTTGAGCATGAACCAGGCGAGCAGGAAGACGATGGCCATCAGCCAGATGGGCACCGGCAGACCGAACAGGTAACCGGTACCAAGCCAGGCGAAGTGATCGGCGCCGTCACTGAAACCGGTGGAGATGGGACGACCCTCGGTATAGACCATGGTGATGCCGCGCAGAGCGGTCATGGTGACCAGGGTGGCGATAAATGCCTGTACTTTGCCCTTGGCAATGATGAGGCCGCTGACGCCGCCCAGCAGGGCACCGGCACCCAGGGTGAGGGGCACCACCAGCCAGATCGGTAGCTCCATGGCGACCATGGTCGCGGCCAGCGCACCGCACAGGGCCAGCACAGAGCCGACCGACAGATCGATACCGGCGGTAAGGATAACCAGCGTCATACCGACCGCCATGATGGCGTTGACCGAGGTCTGGCGCAGGATGTTGAGCAGGTTGTCGGCGGTGAAGAAGTTGGGGCTCAGAAAGGAGACCACACCAATCAGAACCAGCAGCGCGACCAGGGATTTGTTCTCGATCCACCACGCCTTGCTCATGACGCCACGGCGGGAAAGGGTTTGGGTTGTCATTGGGATGCCTCTTGCTCTGCTTGCCACTGTTTACCGACTGCCGCCGCCATCAGCTTCTCCTGATTGGCATCGCGGGTGTTGAACTCTGCGCTGATGCGCCCTTCGTGCATCACCATGATGCGATCACTCATGCCGAGCACTTCCGGCATCTCGGAGGAGACCAGAATGATGCTCATCCCCTCCTTCTTGAACTGGTTGATCAGCTGATAAATTTCCTTTTTCGCCCCCACGTCGACGCCGCGGGTCGGCTCGTCGAGGATCAGCACCTTGGGCCGGGTCAACAGCCCCTTGGCGATGGCCACCTTCTGCTGGTTGCCGCCGGAGAGCAGCTTTATCAGCTGATCCTGACTCGGGGTCTTGATGTTGAACAGACGCACATAGTCGCTCACCGCCTGCCGCTCGGCCTTGCCGTCGATCTTGCCGTTGCTGATGAACTCGTCGAGGGCGCACAGACTCATGTTTTCGCGCACCGACAGCTCCAGCACCAGCCCATCCCCCTTGCGATCTTCGGAGATATAGGCGATGCCTGCGGTCAGCCCATCGGCCGGGCTTTTGGGCACCAGAGCATGACCGTCCACTGCCACTTCACCGGCGCTGATGGGGCTGGCGCCATAGATCAGCTTCATCAGCTCGGTACGACCGGAACCCATCAGGCCGCTAAAACCCAGAATTTCCCCCTGACGCAGGGAGAAACTCACCCCGCGCACGCCGGGACCGGCCAGATCTTTTACCTGCAGGCTGACGGGGCCAAGCTCGCGCTCAAGACGCGGGTACTGCTCTTCCAGTCGGCGGCCCACCATCATCTCGATGATCTTGTCTTCATCCAGATCGCTCACCGCCTTCTCGCCGATCCACTTGCCATCGCGCAGCACGGTGACCCGATCGCAGATCTCGAAGATCTCCTTGAGGCGGTGGGAGATATAGACGATGCCGCAACCCTGCTCACGCAGCTCGCGGATCACCTTGAACAGCTGCTCGGTCTCGGTATCGGTCAGCGCATCGGTGGGTTCATCCATGATGATGACGCTGGCATCGAACGACAGCGCCTTGGCAATCTCTACCATCTGCTGTTCGCCGATGGAGAGATCCCCGAGTCGGGTATCCGGCCCGTGTTTAACGCCCAAACGGGCCAGGAGGGTGCTTGCCCGTTCGCGCAGCTGTTTGTGGTCGATGCTGCCAAAACGGGTGCGCGGTTCACGACCCAAGAAGATGTTGGCGGCAATCGACAACTCCGGCAGCAGGTTCAGCTCCTGGTGGATGATGCTGATCCCCTGATCCTGAGAGTCGCGCGGCCCCTTGAAGTGGACCGACTGACCGCGGTAGCTGACGCTGCCCGCATCGGCCTGATAGATACCGGTCAGCACCTTCATCAGGGTGGATTTGCCGGCGCCATTTTCACCGAGCAGGGCCATCACCTGGCCCGGATAGACCCGCAGACCCGCTTCGTCGAGGGCGCGCACACCGGGGAAGGTCTTGACGATCCCGGTCAGCTCCAGAATGGGTGAGAGGGGGGAGGTTGTGCTCATTTGCAGCTTCCTTGAAGAGGCCTTCTTTGAAGAATGTCAGAACGCCACACCGGCGCAGAGGATGAGGTTGGCGTAGGGAGTCACCTCGCCGCTGCGCACGATCGCCTTGCTCTGGCGGGAGCGGGTTTTGAACTCCTCGTGCAGGCAGTATTCGATGGCGATGGGCTTGCCCTGGGCGGCTGCGTGGGCTTCAAGCTGATCGACCAGCGCCTGATGGGCGGCGGGGCTAATCTGCTTGATCTCGCTTGCCATGATCACCTTCTCCACCACCAGATCGGTGAGCAGGGCGGTCAGTACGGTTTCAAGGCTGGGGGTCCCCGCCATCAGCGCCAGATCGATCCGCTCCGGACCTGCCGGAATGGGCAAGCCTGCATCGCAGACGGTGATCTCGTCGGTGTGGCCCATCTGTGCCACCAGAGCACTCAGGGGAGCATTGAGCAGTACGCCTCGTTTCATACAGCACCTCATCAGGCCTTGGCCCGTCAATCTGTGAACCGCTAGGCAACCGGTTACGCAACCGGTTGCGTCATGGCGCAAAGATAGGCTTTTTACTAAGGAAGGGCCACGGCAAAACCACGGAAATGTGAAAACGATCTCAAAGGCGGGAGAAGAAGTGCAGGGGAGGAGGCAGGAAGGGTGTCAGCAGAGCCCTGGCACCCTTGTTATTTATCGAGCTATTGATTTTATGGTTAGTTGGCCAGTGCCTTGGCGACCGCCGGGCGGCTCAGCATGCGCTGATAATGGTCGGCAACCTTGGGGAATTCACTGATCTCGACCCCATCGCTTTTCAGCCAGCCCGCGACCACGAACAGATAGATGTCCGCCACGCTGAACTGCTCGCCCAGCACCCAGGGGCCTGCCAGATAGTGCTGCTCAATCTGGGCAAAGCCATCGCGCATATTGCTGGCGACTTTCTGCTGCATGGCGGCAATGGCTTGCTCGTCATCCGCCCAGCGGCTGCCACGGCGGCCGTGGGCGTGGGAGACATGCACGGTGGAGGCGAGGAAGCTGTTGACCTCCTGCATGCGGGCCAGCAGGAACGGGTTGTCCAGCGGTGCCAGCTTGGCTGCGGGGAAGCGCTGCGCCACATAGAGCAGCAGTGCCGGGGTCTCGGTCAGGGTGCCCTGCTCGGTGACAAGGGCAGGCACCCGCCCTTTGGGGTTGATGGCAAGATACGCAGGATCACGCTGCTCCCCTGCGGCGAGGTTGACGAGACGGGGTTGGAACGGGGCATTCGCTTCCAGCAGGGCAATCTGCACGGCCATGGCACAGGTGCCGGGAGCGAAATAGAGGGTCAGATCGGACATGAATACTCCTGATTGGCTCAGGCCACCCGCGATATCGGCGAAAAATGTGTTTTCGTGATACCTCGAGGGGTCATGAAAAAAGAGAGGGGGGCAACGTTTGCCCCCTCAACCAATCTACACCCCTTAGAGGTGATGAAAAAGCGCAGAATTAATCGGTTTGTTTGACCATTTCATAAATTCCTCGGCTAAGGGCGCAAATCAGATGGTGTTGAACTTGATGGGATAGTTGATACCTGAGGATGGGCGGTTGGTACTGAAAGGACTGGGGCACAATAGCGTCCTTGGTTGTTCTCCCGCTCTTGCACGATATGATCGTCATCAGATATTCTAATTTTTGGGTCGTTACAATGAATCCTATCTAACAAGACTGATCTTCATTTAGATTATCAAACAGAAAACGGCCTTTTTAGATAACTTTTTGATGACTGCAATCGTTTGTGTTTGATACCATGTTCTTCTACAAACTTTCCACGGCTTTCATGGTGGCTATAATGTTTTATCATGCTTTAATCCGGTTATAAAACAGCATATAGGTAGTTGGAAATATATATGCAGTAGCCATGTTGTTTACTAAGAGAAGGGGAGTGAAACTCAGCGAAATTGAGAGTCTTAAGGAAAGGTAGGAAGTAGGTTAAGGAAAATAAAGAGGTGATCAATGGATGATGAAAAGGGAAACTCAAGCAATATCAAAAATAAAACCAAACTGATATCGGGTTTTGTAGCTTTGGCCGTGATAGGCGGAGGGTGGTACTGGTGGCTTAAAGAGCCCTATATTGAGCCAGAGATTAATCCCACCCCAACAGAATTGTTTACTATTCAGGGTGAGTTTCCTTTTGATAAGGGCTATCAATTAGCTGTTCATAGTACTTTCATTGCATCTAATAAAACTGACTCTACTTGCAGCAAAACTTTTTATGCGTTCGGTGTTATACCTGCAAATACTAGACTCAGGGGATGGCAAATAGATAACCCCATTAAGAAATATCAATCAAACAGATTCAGTGTAAAAGTGTCAAAAGACTATTTATTGCCTGACCGATGTAATTGGGTGTTAGATTCTGTTGGCTATTTTATAGTGAAGGCAGGTTCCGAGTTGGAGGCTAATTTGAAAGCTAACCCTTCAGATCAACATAATCGTCAAGGGTATTTTTTATCTTCAGCACACAGCAATTGGAGTGAGTTAAAACTGGGGAGTGTAAATATTTCATGCCGACCAGATGTTGGTCTTAAAAAATTAAAAGGTGGTGTTGTTTGTAAGCGACTGAATCAAAGAGAAGTAAATACATATAGACGTAACTATAAAGTTCATAATAAACCGCTACCATCGATAGTTAATTTTAAATTCGTTATGGAGGACAAAATGTCAAGCGCTAAACAAAATACTGTTTTAGAGAGTGCATATGGCGATCCACTAAATAATAATTTGTCCTATGAAAAGGGGGTATAAAGACTGTTAGTTAGATTAGCGAATCGTAATCGGACGTTAGCTGTTTCGATAAAATTGCACAGTTATTCCCCATAAACACATCCGTTTTGCCTATATCTCCACAGTGGGGTCGCTATGAGTTCCTCCCTTCTAAATGGAGAAATACATCGCCCCCCTCATATTTCCCTACAAATTTGCTCTGAAGCCGGCTGCAGTGGAGCACTTACAAAAATTGTGGTCTGTCTGGCTTAAAGATGACTATCTATATATTTTGCTGTTAATCGATGCGCGCCTGTGCCTCTCAGTGTCTATGACTGTTGTGCTTAAAAATTGCGCTGGTGGTTAAAAAGAGAAGGGGGCAAATATTGCCCCCTTTATCCATTAAGCCCGTCAGAGGGTCGATTAACCGCCGACTTAACCGGCCTTGGCCACCATGGCTTTAAGCTGCAGGAAGTACTGCTCGTAGAGGCGGGAGGCATCACCCACATCGGACTGGAATTCGCCCTTGCGCTTGATCTCGTCGCTCGGGAAGACCATGGGGTTGTTGCGAAACGCCGGGGTGAGCAGGGGAATGGCATCCTTGACTGGGGTGGGGTAGCCAATCGCCTCGGCCACCTTGGCGGCCACATCGGGGCGCATCAGGAAGTTGATCAGGGCATGGGCCTCTTTCACATGCTTGGCCCTGGCCGGGATGGCGAGGTTGTCCATCCAGAGCACGGCGCCTTCTTCGGGGTAGGTCATCTGGATGGAGGGGTATTCGCGCTGGGCGCCGTAGGCCGAGCCGTTCCACAGCATGCCGATATTGACCTCACCGGCGATAAAGGGGTCGGCCGGGTTGTCGGAGTTGAACGCCTTGACGTTGGGCATCAGCTTTTTCAGGTATTCGAACGCTTCGGCAATTTGCGCCTTGTCCCGGGTGTTGGGGCTGTAGCCCAGCTGCACCAGCGCGATATGGAACACCTCGCGGGCATCGTCCATCAGCAGCAGGCTCTCTTTCCACTCCGGTGCCCAGAGCTGCTTCCAGCTGGTGACCGGCTGTTCGATGATATCGGTGTTGGTGCCGATGCCGGTTGCGCCCCAGATATAGGGGATGGAGTAGCTGTTGTCCGGGTCGTACTCATGGTTGAGCAGGGTGGGGTCGAGGTGCTTGAAGTTGGGTAGCTGGGCGCGATCCAGCGGCTGCAGCATCCCCTCTTTGGCCATTTTCGAGATGAAGTAGGTGCTGGGCACCACCACGTCATAGCCGTCGCCATGGGTTTTCAGCTTGGCGTAGAGGGTCTCGTTGGATTCGTAGGTGGAGTAGATCACCTTGATGCCGGTCTCGTGCTGGAACTGTTCCAGCAGGCCGTCCGGCACATATTCCGACCAGTTGTAGAAGTAGACCACCTTGTCGTCGGCCGCGTGAGCGCTCTGGCTCAGCAGCGGGGTGGTGAGGGTGAGGGCGGCTGCCAGCAGGGCGCCGGCCTTGTGTTGGATTGTCATCAACAACTCCTTGGGGTTATGGGGCCTTGCGGCCCACCGTGACAGAGTTCGCCAAAGGTGGCGGGGACGAAACGGGCAGGGTCAGCCCTGCCGTTTGCGCAGTAACAGTTGCGCCAGCAGCACCATCCCGAGGGAGGCGACCAGCATCAGGGTGGCCAGGGCGTTGACCTCGGGGGAGACCCCCACCTTGACCATGGAGTAGATCTTGAGCGGCAGGATCTCGTAGGCCGGGCCGGTAACAAAGGAGCTGACCACCACGTCGTCCAACGACAGAGTAAAGGAGAGCAGCCAGCCCGCCATCACCGCTGGCAGGGCCAGCGGCAGTATGATGCGGCGCAGGATGATCCACTCGCCAGCCCCCAGATCCCGCGCAGCTTCCAGCATCCGCACATCAAAACCGCACAACCGCGAGTAGACGGTGATCACCACAAACGGCAGACAGAAGGTGATGTGGGCGATCAGCAGCGACCAGAAGCCGAGCGCAATGCCGGTCACCACAAACAGGGTCAGCAGGGAGATGGCCATCACAATATCGGGGGACATCATCACCACGAACAACATGCCGCTCACATACTGCTTGCCGCGAAAACGGTAGCGAAACAGCGCCACGGCGGTGAGGGTGCCGATCAGGGTGGCTGCGGTGGCGGTGAGGGCGGCGATGGTCAGGGAGTGCTGGGCCGCCTGCATCAGGCTGGCGCTGGCAAACAGCTTCTCATACCACCCCAGGGTAAAGCCGCGCCAGTCGATGCCATATTTCGACAGGTTGAAGGAGTTGGCGATCAGCACCCCGATGGGTACATAGAGATAGCCAAACACCAGCAGCAAGAACAGAGCCTTCAGTGCGCGCATCATGCCAGCTCCCCCTTCTTGCTGAGCAGCTTGCCCGCCCGCCAGTAGCAGTAGACCAACAGCGCCATCAGCACCGTCAGCATCACGCTGATGGCGGCGCCAAAGGGCCAGTCACGGCTGTTGAGGAACTGGGTCTTGATCAGGTTGCCGATCAGCAGGTGCTTGGCACCTCCCAGCAAGTCGGAGACATAGAACATCCCCATGGCGGGCAGGAACACCAGCAGACAACCGGCGATGATGCCGGGCAGGGTGAGGGGCAGGATGATCCGTACCAGTCGCTGCCAGCCGTTGGCGCCAAGATCTCGCGCCGCCTCCAGCAAACGGCCATCCAGCTTCTCGATGCTGGAGTAGAGCGGCAGCACCATAAAGGGGAGCAGCACATAGACCAGCCCGATGATGACGGCCACCTCGGTATACATCATCTGCAGCGGTCGTTCGATAAGCCCCAGATCCAGCAGCCAGCCATTGATCAGCCCCCGGGTGCCGAGCAGCACTTTCAGCGCATAGGTGCGGATCAGGGAGTTGGTCCAGAACGGCACCACCACCAGAAACAGCAGCAGCGGGCGGATACGCGCTGGCAGATGAGCCAGCAGCCAGGCAAAGGGGTAGCCCACCAGCAGGCAGATGGCGGTGGCGAGCAGCGCCAGCCAGAGGGAGTGGAGCAGCACCTCGAAATAGAGGGGGTCCAGCAGGCGGCCATAGTTGCTCAGGGTAAAGAGCGGTGCGATAAGCTCGGACTCGTCCCGGGTCAGGAAGCTGACGCCGATGATCATCAGGTTGGGCAGGAAGACAAACAGCGTCAGCCAGCCTAGGATCAGCGCGATGGCCCCGTTGCGAAAGCCGTTGTGGGCAAAGCTGTGCGCTACCCGCAGATTAGTGAGGCTCATAGGGCAACACCACCTCCCAGCTGTCAACCCAGTGGATCGCCACCTCCTGACCCAGACGGTAGTCAAAGTCGGGGTCATCCTCGTCGAAGAACTCGGAGATAAGCAGCTGTTTGCCACTTTCGAGCTCGATCACCGAATCCAGCGTCGCCCCCTTGTAGTTGCGCTCGCGGATATTGCCCCGCAGCGCACCGCTCTGATCGTCATCCTGATCGAGAATGCGCAGATCTTCCGGGCGCAGCAGCACCAGCACCTTGTCGTCTGGCTGGAACGGCAAGGTGGTATGAAGCAGGCATTCGCGCCCCTCTACCTCCGCCTGCCAGATACCGGGCTCGCGCTGGCTGATCAGTTTGCCATCCATCACGTTGATCTCGCCGATAAAGCGGGCCACGAACAGGTTGGCTGGCGATTCGTAGATATCGCGCGGGGTGCCGCGCTGGATGATCTTGCCCCCCTCCATCACCAGGATTCGATCAGACATGGTGAGCGCCTCTTCCTGATCATGGGTAACGAAGACAAAGGTGATACCAAGGCGACGCTGCAGCGCCTTGAGCTCGCTCTGCATCTGCTTGCGCAGCTTGTAGTCGAGCGCCGAGAGGGATTCATCGAGCAGCAGCAGGCGCGGCTTGTTGACCACGGCGCGGGCGATGGCGACCCGTTGCTGCTGACCGCCGGAGAGCTGATCCGGGCGGCGGTTGGCCAGCTCGGTGAGCTGCACCATGGCGAGTGTCTCCTCGACCCGCTGGCGGATCTCGCTGGCCGGTACTTTCTGCATCTCGAGGCCAAAGGCGACGTTTTCAAACACCGTCATATGGGGGAAGAGCGCATAGCTCTGGAACACGGTGTTGATATGCCTGTGTTCGGCGGGGATATGGGTGATCTCGTCACCGGCCAGATGGATGGAGCCACCATCGACCGATTCGAGTCCGGCCAGCAGGCGCAGCAGGGTGGTCTTGCCACAGCCGGAGGGGCCCAGCAGGGTAAGAAATTCACCGTCATAGATTTCAAGGTCAAGGTCACTCAGAATCACCTTGCCATCGTATTTTTTGCTGATCTTGTTCAGCGCGACAATTACCTGTGGATTGTTCATCATCCGCCAGTCTCACCCCAGCCAGTGGCCATCGTGTTGAAAGAGGGCCGCATTCTATGCAGCCGACACATGAAATTAAAGGCTTTTTGGCCCGAATTAGCCGCAAGTGCGCAGGAAAAACGGCTACGAATAGCAGACCAAATCGCTATAATGTGCCACCTGATTTGGTCGTTTTCGATATTGGATAGTCAATTGAGTAATAAAATGCGTATTGGCGGCTCCCTTGAGCAGTCTCTGAACCAGGGCTACCGCCTTGATCTGAAAGGGGTCATCCAGGAGGGATGGCAACAGACCCGCCGTACCGGATTTGGCCTGCTGCTGGCGATTGTCGGGGTGACGGCGATCTGGATCCTGCTCAGCAATGTGCTGCTGTTGCCCTATCTGGGGGATGACAGCCAGATGAATGTGGCCATGGTGCTGAGCCTGCTGATGACGGTGGTGATGGCTCCCATGACCAGCTCCCTCGATATGCTGGGGTTGCAGCAGTCGGTCGGGGTACGCGCCCGGGCCAACCAGGTGTTCGACTTCTTCCGCCACTTTGTACGCCTCGGCATGCTGAGCCTGCTTGGCAGTCTGCTCACCAGCCTGTTTGGCCCGCTGTTCGATCTGCTGGGCTTGCCCGCCGTGCTCTCATTCATTCCCTCGGCCCTGATCGGCATGGGGCTGCTCTTTACCGTGCCGCTGGTGCTGGAGCGCGGCCTGACGCCGCCCCAGGCCATTCTGGTCTCTCTCAAGCTCTTTGCGCGCGGCTGGCCCAGCATTGTGTTGTTCCACGGCGTGATGACCGCGCTCTTCTTCCTGGCTCTGATCCCCATGGGGTTGGGGCTTATCTGGGTGGCACCGCTCTATTTCAACTGCAAGGGGATCCTCTATCGGGATCTCTGCGGGGTGGGGGTAGAGGTTAACGAGGTGACAGAAGGCCCCAACCATTTCAATGCATGATGCAAAAGGACGTTGAATGACCCGTCGATATGGAGTGACCAAGGCTGTGCGCCAGAGTCTGCTAGCCACGCTCTTGCTGCCTGGGCTGGCGCTGGCTGAGCCGGTGCTGGATCTGCAATACAGCACCTTCTACAGCCAGATGAAGACCTTTGCCAAAGGGGAGTTTGGTCACGCCAGACTGGGGTTTTATCTGACCGATCCGCAAAATGGTCAGCGCTGTGGCCTAACCTTTGCCCGGGTTGCAACCGACAGCAAGGAAGTGGCGGGCGAGGTAACGGTCGATAGCGAACTGCGCCTGCCTTTTGATGAGGATCTCAACCTCGACAAGGGGATCGTGACCGTCGGCCTGAAAGAAGAGCACGCCACATGCGATATGACGGTACAGGTGATGGCCGACGTACCAAATGGCCCCGAGCTGCCGCTGGCGGAGTTGGCGGCCCGTCAGCAGCAAATGCAGTCGCTGCTCGACAAGATGGCGGGCATGGTCGGCAAGCACTTCCTGCCGAAGATGGAAGGGGTACGCATTACCCTGGTGCAACAGAGCGGCACCGCCTATCTGATTGATGGCGCCCGTCAGGAGGCGCTGCCCTGGCAGGAAGGCCACCTGCTGCTGAGCAATGAGCAACTGGCCGCGTTCGCTGCCGGGCAACTGCGCCTGCAGGGTGACGTGCTGCGACTGACCCCCTGGCTGCACAAGGACTGATGCCGATGGTGTTGTCACGTTGGTAACAGGCAGGTCAAGAAAGCAAAAAAGGAGCGATTATCGCTCCTTTTTTATTGCGTGGTGTTTGCCCTGTGAGCGCGGCTTAGCGCACTTCAATCACATCCAGCATGTCCATCTCGTCGATATCCAGCAGCGGCGCCTTTGGCATCTCGGGCGGATCAAAGGCCTTGTCGCCGCCATCGATGATGCCGGAGTCGCGGTTGATGCTCTTGAAGTCAAACAGCTTGTGGTCGAGCAGGTGGCTCGGGATCACGTCCTGAATGGCGGTGAACATGGTTTCGATACGACCGGGGAAGCGGCGATCCCAATCCTGCATCATCTGTTTGATGGCCTGACGCTGCAGGTTCTCCTGCGAGCCGCACAGGTTGCACGGAATGATGGGGAAGGCTTTGACGTCGGCGTAGCGGATCAGATCCTTCTCTTTGCAGTAGGCCAGCGGGCGGATCACCACGTTCTTGCCATCGTCGCTCACCAGCTTGGGCGGCATGGACTTGAGCTTGCCACCGTAGAACATGTTGAGGAACAGGGTCTCGAGGATGTCGTCGCGGTGGTGGCCAAGGGCAATCTTGGTGCAACCCAGCTCTTGGGCGGTGCGGTAGAGAATACCGCGGCGCAGCCGTGAGCAAAGAGAGCAGGTAGTTTTGCCTTCCGGTACCTTCTCCTTGACGATGGAGTAGGTATCCTCTTCAACAATCTTGTACTCGATGCCGAGGGAATCCAGATACTCGGGCAGCACATGCTCGGGGAAACCGGGCTGCTTCTGATCCAGGTTGACGGCAACCAGATCGAAATGGATGGGGGCGCTGGCTTTGAGGCTCATCAGTATGTCGAGCATACCGAAGCTGTCCTTGCCGCCTGAGAGGCAGACCATGACCTTGTCGCCCTCTTCAATCATGTTGAAGTCGGCAATGGCCTGACCCACGTTGCGCCGCAGGCGCTTCTGCAGTTTGTTAAAACTGTATTTTTCTTTGGCGTTCAGCTCTTCTAGCATGCTCGTAAAACCCGGGACACAAATAAGCGCGTTATTATAGCCATGTCCCGGGGGAGGGCAAGGTGCCAGGCACCTTATGATTGATTGCGACGGCTGTCGACCGGGCAGCTGTAGTCCGCCGGTTTGAGGATCAGGATGTCGCAGGAGAGGCGGTCAATCACATGTTCGGCGGTATTGCCGAGCAAAGCAGCAGAAAGCCCGGTGCGACCGACGCAGCCCATGATCATCAGGGTTGCCTTGAGCTCTTCTGCCATATCCGGCAACACCTCTTCCGGTAGTCCCTCTGCTACCCGAGTCCAGAGATGACCGATCCCGAACTTGTCGGCATGGCTGAGCAGCAGGCTTTCGTGGTGCTTGCGGATCGCTTCGTTGTAGGCGTTGGGGTCAAACTCCGGCAGCTCGATGGCCACGTTGACCGGGGTGCCCGGGTAGGTGTTGACCAGATAGAGGTTGGAGCCCAGCAGCTCGGCGATGTCGCTTCCCTCCTGGGTGATCCGTTCGTTGAGCAGTTTCTGATCCGGATCGTCGCTTGAGCAGTTGATGGCGGCGATGATGTTGCCGTCCCGTTGCCAGTGACCCTCTTTGACCAGCAGCACCGGACAGGGGCATTTGCGCAGCAGGTGCCAGTCGGTGGGGGTAAAGATGAAGGTTTGCAGGAAGCTGTGATGGTGAGTGGCTTTGACCACCAGATCGTGGCGCTGCTCCAGCACTTCCTGAATGACACACTCGAAGGGGCGATTGTGCCAGACCACTTTCACTTCGCATTCGATCCCCTGTGCCCGATAGGGGGTCAGGATCTCGTCCAGCCACTCACGTCGCTGTGAAATGACGCCGTCGCGCATCTCTTGCCGCTCGTCCACCGAGAGCATGGCGGTCATTTCATACGAGAAGTCATAGATGGTGAGCAGCAGGGTCAGATGGGCGTTTTCGTCCAGCTCGGCGACTTTGACTGCCCGTTCGAGGGCGATTTGGCGCTCCTCTTCTGGATTGATAACCACCAGAATATTCTGATATTTGACCATCTTCTCCTCCTTGGAAAAGTCCAATGACAGCAGAATCTTAGCCATTACAGCTTAGCGCAGGAGGAGGGTATGGGGAACGTACCGGATCACATTCCAGAGGAAAGGATCCGGCAGGGAAAGCAGGAAAAAAGTGAGAGGGTAAGCGGAAAAATCAGCCGCAGGGCGGGCGAGTTGCACCGGCCATCATGCCCAGCGCGACCTGATCCAGTACGGTAATGTATTTGCCTTTAACGCTGATGAGACCGGACTTCTGGAAACGGCCGAGCAGACGACTGATGGTCTCAACGGTCAGCCCCAGATAGTTGCCAATGTCACCACGGGTCATGGATAGACGGAACTCCTTGGCGGAGAAGCCGCGTTCGGAGAAGCGTACCGACAGATTGTGCAGGAAGGCGGCGAGGCGCTCTTCGGCATTCTTCTTGGAGAGCAGCAGGATCATCTCCTGATCGCCCATGATTTCGTTGCTCATCAGACGCATGATCTGCTGGCGCAGCTTGGGCATCTTGCCGGAGAGATCATCCAGCACTTCAAAGGGGATCTCGCACACCATGGCGGTTTCCAGCGCCTGGGCGAAGGAGGGGTGTGCTTGTTTGTGGATGGCATCAAAACCGACCAGATCGCCAGCGAGGTGGAACGCGGTGATCTGCTCATCCCCTTGCTCGGTGATGGTGTAAGACTTGATGGTCCCGGAACGGATGGCATAGAGCGATTTGAACTCATCGCCAGCCTTGAACAGCTCTTCACCCTTCTGGATCGGCTTCTTGCGCTCGATGATGCTGTCCAGCTGATCAAGCTCGTTGTCGTTCAGAGTGAAGGGAATACAGAGCTGACTGATGCTGCAATCCTGGCAATGAATTGCACAGCCACCGCTCTGGATACGTCTGCCAGGTTTCTTTTCCGGGATCATAGGCTCATACGAATAATTGATTTATATCAAACAAGTTTACCATCAACTCATCCGTTTTGGATAGGGTTTCAAAAGGAAGCAATGCCAATCCAGAAGGTATGCACCCCGAACAAAATGAGCAGCAGGGCACCGCCAAGGCGCAAACTGCGCAGGGTGAGCCAGTATCTCAGGCGATCGGCGAGCCCGCCCAACGCAAACAGGGTGGGCAGGGTGCCGAGGCCAAAAAATAGCATGATGAGCGCCCCGCCACTGGCCGAACCCGCCGCTGCGCTCCAGGTCAGCATGGAGTAGACCAGCCCGCAGGGGAGCCAACCCCACACCATGCCAAAGGGCAGTGCCTGCACAGGTGAGGTGAAGGGGATAAATTTGCCCGCCAGCGGTTTGATACGTGGCCAAAATCTGGCGCCGAGCCGCTCCAGCAGCAAGATCCCTTGCCACCAGCCCGCCAGATAGAGACCAAGCGCAATCATCAATAGCGCTGCCACGAGACGCAAGCCGGCAATAGCGTGTTTGCCAGCGCCCAGCTCACTGGTGGTGGCGAGCAGGCCGCCCACCAGTGCACCTGCAATGACATAGCTCAGGATCCGGCCGAGGTTGTAGTTGAGCAGATAGGCGAGCCGCCCCCAGAAGTGTTGTTTGTTGGCGGGGATTGCCATGGAGAGCGCGGCGGAGACGCCACCACACATGCCGATGCAGTGGGCGGAGCCTGCCAGTCCGACCAGCAGGGCGCCGGCCAGATCAAGGTTGTGGGTCATGGTCAGCAGGCTTTGCGGGTTTGTGGGTGGGTTGCTCTTCGTCAAACAGGATGTTGGAACCCTGCCGGTCGAGATCTTCAAACTGCTCGGAGCGAATGGCCCAGAAGAAGACGACCCCGGCGATGATCACAAACAGGATGGCGATGGGGATCAGGACAAAAATTATATTCATGAGAGGTACCTTGGCGTTCTTCCTTGGCAAGCGTCCCCTATGGTAACCCTGTTCGGGCAGGGGGCCAGCCGCTATCAATTAGAAATGTGGCCTGCATCGAAGGCAGGCCACATTTTCAGCTATTTTCCGCCACCAGCCTCATCGGTTGAGGCGCATGGAGTTGGTTACCACGATGAGTGAGCTGAGCGACATGCCCGCCGCCGCCAGATAGGGGGGCAGCCAGCCGCAGGCCGCCAGCGGCAACACCAGCAGGTTGTAACCGATGGACCAGGCGAAGTTCTCGATGATGATCTTGCGGGTACGCATTGCCAGCACTCTGGCCTCGAGCAGTCGGCTCAGGTCATCGGCCAGCAGGATGGCATCGGCGCTGTTTTTCGCCAGATCGGTGCCACCAGCCATGGCAAACGAGGCGTGCGCTCCGGCCAGTACCGGGGCGTCGTTGATGCCATCGCCCACCATGATGCTGATATCCCCCTGGGCTTCCCGGGCCTTGAGGTAGGTCAGCTTGCCATCGGGTGAGACCCCCTTGACCAGCTCATCCACGCCCAGCTCGCGGGCAATCTCGTCTGCCTGAAAAGAGCTGTCGCCAGTCAGCACGGTAGTTTGCAGACCTGCCGCCTTGAATGCCGCGATCAGCGCCCTAGCATCGGGGCGCAGGGTATCTTCCAGATTGAAGCGGGCCAAGACCTGCTGCTCGTCGGCCAGATAGATAGCCAGACCGCGGCCGCGTTCTTGCGCCGGATCCAGCCCAAGCCAGCGGGCACTGCCGATGCGGTAACGTACGCCATCCACCAGCGCTGTGATGCCGTGACCGATGACAGGGGTGATCTCGCGGGCGGATGGCAGCACACTGATACTGTCGGCAGGTAGCCGGAAGGCGCGAGCTATGGGGTGCTCGGATTGCGCCTCCATGGCCCGGGCGATGGCGAGGCAGTGCGTCTCGTCAAGGTCGGCCAACGCCTGAGTCTGCGTCAGACTGATCTCCCCTGTGGTCAGGGTACCGGTCTTGTCCATCACTATCCGGTTGGCCTTGGTCAACACGTCCAGCACATGACCACGGCGCAGCAGAATGCCGTTGCGGGTCAGATTGGCGGTGGCCGAGGTCAGCGCCGTCGGGGTGGCCAGCGACAGGGCACAGGGGCAGGTGGCAACCAGCACGGCGAGGGTGACCCAGAACGCCTGATCCGGTTGATGGAAGTGCCAGAAGGTCCAGACCGCGGCGGCAATGATCAGCAGCACCAGAATAAAGTGGCGCGACAGCTGATCCGCCATCTGGGCGATGGCCGGTTTGTCGTCGAGGGCGTGATCCTGCAGCCGCATGATCTGGGCGATCCGCGACTCTTCGATACGGTGGCTGACCCGGATCTGCAGCGGGGCATCGGTGTTGATGGTACCGGCATAGACCTGCTCACCGGGCTGTTTGAGCAGGGGCAGCTGTTCACCGGTCAGCATGGATTCGTTGAGGCTGGCTTGCCCTTCGACAATGATGCCGTCCGCCGGCAAGGTTGCTCCGGCCAGCACCCGTACCCGATCGCCGACCTGCAAGGTCTTGGCCGCTACCTCATGCTCCCCTTCATCATCGATGCGGGTCGCCATGATGGGCACCAGTCGTGCCAGGTTGGAGCTCGATTCCGACGCCTTGCGCCGGGCCCGCAACTCGAGAAAGCGCCCCAGCAGCAGGAAGAAGACGAACATGGTGATGGAGTCGTAATAGACCTCACCGGTATTGAACACGGTGGCCCACATAGAGGCGATAAAAGCCCCGATCAGCGCCAGCGACACCGACACATCCATCGACAGGTGGCCCTGTTTCAGGCTGCGCCAGGCACCCACGTAAAAGGGTTGGGCTGAATAGATCATGATGGGGGTGGAGAGCAACAGGCTTATCCACTTGAAGTAGACCATGAACTCATCTTCAACGCTGATGAAGAGATCCATGTAGAGGGCCACGGCGCACATCATCACCTGCATTGAGCCCAGCCCCGCCAGAGCCAGCCGGAACATATAGCTGCGCACCTCTTTGGCGTAGAGCGCCTCCTGTTGATGGGTCTGGAACGGGTAGGCCCGATAGCCGATCTGGGCAAATCCCTTGAGGATGTCACTCAGGGAGAGTTGGTCCGGATCCCACTTGATGCGGGCCCGGTGGGTGGTGGTGTTGACGTTGATGTAGCGCAAGCCGCCAAGGGTCATCAGGTGGCGTTCGATAAGCCAGGCACAGGCGGCGCAGGTGAGCCCTTCAACTGTCAGCTGGATTTCGCGAAGGGTACCGCTGTCGGTGACAAACTCCTGTTGCACTTCTGCCAGATCGTAGTGGGTGAGGGCGGCCAGCTCTTCGGGCACCAGATCGCCCTTGGTGCCAGGAGCGGTGCGGTGATCGTAGTAACTGGCGAGGCCGCACTCCATGATGGTTTCTGCCACCGCCTGACAACCGGGGCAGCACATGGGGCGAACAATCCCCTTTATCTCGAGGGAATAGCCACTATTAGCGGGTACCGGCTCGCCACAGTGAAAGCAGGGGGTCATGCGTTATGCCCCTCTGAATGCAGAATGCAAGCTGCAGGGGCGCTGGCGAACACCGGCTCGCCACAGTGAGAACAGCCGGTCATGGCTTAGCGTCCTTTCGGGTCGAGTTCGACAGGGGCCAGGGTGGGCAACTGGACGGTCTCTTGCAATCGCCACTCGTGATCGAAAGCATCGACCCGAATGTGCCACTTGCCGACCAGCGGCTTGTCGAAATGGAGGCGATAGGTGCCGCTCGCATCGGCGGTGATCATGTGTTCGCTGTCCTGACCGGCCAAGGTCGGGTGGAACAATGAGAGATAGAGAGCTTGCCCGGCAGGAATGTCACCGCTGATGGGTTTGAGGGTCAGCTCGTTGCCGTCAACCTCCAGTCCAAAGCGGATATTGAGGGCTTCGGAGCGGTCAAACTTGCTCAAGTCCTGATTGATCTCTTTCCCTTGTTTGTAATAGTCCTCGGCCACCAGATTGACCCCATCCTTGCTGGCGATGATGGCGGTGGCGATGCTGCCGACAACGGCGGCAGTGGGGAGGGCGATGATAAACCAGGGCCAGAATTGGCGATACCACGGTTTGGATAGAGGTTGGGTCATGATTGCTACTGCCATGAAACGAATGATTAACGTGGAAGATGGTTTTTACGCAACACAAGATAACAAAAAGCCTCGAGGAGTCGAGGCTTTTTGCTGTGTAATCACGTGTTTATCACATGTTACAACGTTACGGGCGAACCTTATTTGGCAGACTGTTGATGAGACAGGCTGTAAACGTAGGAGGCCAGCAGGTGAACCTTGTCCTCACCCAGAATATCTTTCCAGGCTGGCATCACGCCGTGACGACCGTGGGTGATGGTTTGTACCACCACTTCGCGGGAGCCACCGTAGAGCCAGGTGTTGTTGGTCAGATCTGGCGCACCGACGGCAACACCGCCCTTGGCATCGGCCCCGTGGCAGGCAGCGCAGATGGCAAAGCGTGCTTCACCTTTCTTCGCTTCCACCAGGTCGACCTTGCGACCGGAGAGGCTCAGCACATAGGAGGCCACTTCCTGAACGCCATCTTTGCCGAGGATTTCACCCCAAGCAGCCATGATCCCCTGACGACCGCCCATGATGGTGGTCTTGATTTGATCAGGCTGGCCGCCCCATTGCCATTCGCTGTCGGTCAGGTTCGGGAAGCCGCGGCCACCACGGGCATCGGAGCCGTGACACTGGGAGCAGTTCTGCAGGAACAGACGCTGCCCCACTTTGAGGGCTTCCGGATCCTTGGCGATCTCGGTAATGGCACGATAGGTTTTGCCATCCGCTTCGTAGGTGAGTTCACGGAACTTGGCGCCGTAGATCTCGTCAGCCTTGGCGACCTCGCGGTCATACTCCACCGCGCGACCTTCAGCCTTGGCCGATTCGGTTGCAGCCTTGGATTCGGCCAACGAGCGCACGTTCTGGTTGGAACTTTGCCAGCCCAACAGGCCTTTGAAGTTGCCAAGCCCCGGGAAGGCGACCAGATAGACCAGACCGGTGACGATGAAGAAGAGGAACATGTAAGTCCACCACTTCGGCAGCGGGTTGTTGATCTCCTCGATGCCATCGAAGGAGTGACCCATCGATTTGCCTTCTTCAACACCCATCTTGTCCTTGCGGCACCACATCAGCAGCAAGAAGCAGCCGAGGATGGTTCCCAGACTGATGACAGTCACAAAAATGCTAAACAGAGTGCTCATTATTGTTTCGCTCCTGCGTTCTTTTTATCAGCACCGGGTTGCTCATCATCGGCAAAAACCAGATTGGCAGCCTCGTCGAAAGAGGTCTTGCGGCGTTTGCTGTAGGCCCAGACGATGATGCCAATCATGATGGCCATCAACAGTAGGGTATACAGACCGCGAAATGTGCCGTAGTCCATTTTCGCCTCCTTATTTCAGGGCATGACCCAGTGATTGCAGATAGGCCACCAGCGCATCCAGCTCGGTTTTGCCCTTGACGGCTTCGCCAGCACCCTGAATATCGGCGTCGGTATAGGGCACACCGAAGTGATCGCGGAACAGCGCCAGTTTTTTGCCGGTCATCTCGCCAGTCAGCACATTGGTATCAAGCCAGGGGTAGGCGGGCATGTTGGATTCCGGTACCACATCGCGCGGGTTGATCAGGTGAACCTTGTGCCACTCGTCGGAGTAGCGGCCACCAACACGGGCCAGATCCGGACCGGTACGCTTGGATCCCCACAGGAAGGGGTGCTCCCAGACGCTCTCGCCAGCGACCGAGTAGTGACCGTAACGCTCGGTTTCGGCACGGAACGGACGGATCATCTGGCTGTGGCAGTTGGTGCAGCCTTCGCGAATGAAGATGTCGCGTCCTTCCATCTGCAGGGCTGTGTAGGGCTTGAGGCCCTCCACCGGCTCGGTGGTTTGCTTCTGGAAGAACAGCGGAGTGATTTCAACCAGCCCCCCCAGACTGATGGCGAAGATGATGCCGACCACCAGCATGGGAACGCTTTTTTCAAATATTTCGTGACGGTTATTGTTGCTCATGGGTTGACCTCTTCAATCATGCTGGCTGGGCGACAGGTTCCAGAGAACCTTTGGGCGCAGTGATGGTGCGATAGGCGTTGTAAGCCATCAGCAACATGCCGGTGACGAAGAAGCAGCCACCCAGGAAGCGCACGAAATAGAAGGGATAGGATGCCTGCAGCGCTTCAACGAAGCTGTAGGTCAGGGTGCCGTCTTCGTTGACTGCACGCCACATCAGGCCCTGCATCACGCCGGAAATCCACATGGCAACGATGTAGAGCACGGTGCCCACGGTCGCCAGCCAGAAGTGAACGTTGATCAGCTTGACGCTGTACATCCGGCCCTGGCCGAACAGGTTCGGGATCAGATGGTAAACCGCACCGATGGAGACCATGGCAACCCAGCCCAGCGCACCGGAGTGCACGTGACCAACGGTCCAGTCGGTGTAGTGGGAGAGGGCGTTGACGGTTTTGATCGCCATCATCGGGCCTTCGAAGGTCGACATGCCGTAGAAAGAGAGGGAGACGATCAGGAAGCGCAGGATGGGGTCATAACGCAGTTTGTGCCAGGCACCGGAGAGGGTCATGATGCCGTTGATCATGCCGCCCCAGGAGGGTACGAACAGGATCAGGGACATCACCATGCCCAGTGACTGAGCCCAGTCAGGCAGTGCGGTGTAGTGCAGGTGGTGCGGACCGGCCCAGATATAGAGGGAGATCAACGCCCAGAAGTGCACGATGGAGAGGCGATAGGAGTAAACCGGACGACCGGCCTGCTTGGGCACGAAGTAGTACATCATCCCCAGGAAGCCGGCGGTCAGCAGGAAGCCTACCGCGTTGTGGCCATACCACCATTGCACCATGGCGTCCATGGCGCCGGAGTACATGGAGTAGGACTTCATGCCGGAGAGCGGCACTTCCATGTTGTTGACAATGTGCAGCACCGCAACGGTGATGATGAAGGCGCCGAAGAACCAGTTCGCCACATAGATGTGGGAGGTGGTGCGCTTCATCAGGGTGCCGAAGAAGACGATGGCATAGGCGACCCATACCACAGTGATGGCGATATCAATCGGCCACTCCAGCTCGGCGTACTCTTTGGCGGAGGTGTAACCCAGCGGCAGAGAGATGGCGGCAGAGAGGATGATTGCTTGCCAGCCCCAGAAGACGAAGGTTGCCAGCGGGCCACCAAACAGTCTGGTTTGACAGGTGCGCTGCACCACGTAAAACGAGGTGGCCATGAGTGCACTGACGCCGAAGGCGAAGATCACTGCGTTGGTATGGAGGGGCCGCAGACGACTGTAAGTCAGCCACGGGGTCTCGAAGTTGAGGGCAGGCCAGATCAACTGGGCTGCGATCAGTACGCCAACCGACATGCCGACAATTCCCCAGACAATCGTCATGACGGTAAACTGGCGAACAACGGTGTAGTTGTACTCAGGATGGTTAGTTGTATGGCTCATCGTTATATTCCGCTTCCGATGCTGCTGTTGTTTGGTTTTGTATCCGGAGAACCGGACTGGCTTCATCAGCCACCGCCGACCAGTTGTTAACATCTGTTAACGAAAGGAAAAGCAAAAGATGGCTAAATGAAAACTGCATGGGAATGATACTGAAGTGACAGGTAAAATAACAGTATAAACAGTGATATATTTGGCTCCGTCCGGTCTCGATATGGCAGTTTTTTACCTTGTTCGAGATCACAAAAAACTATTTTAATTGCATCTTAATCGGGCTGTTTTTGATGAAAGAGAGACTTACCGCACGTAAAGTTTTGCACCTCGTACTGGTATTGGCGCTGTTATTGGCGCTGATGGCCTATCGCACCTGGTTTTCGGTCGATAACAGCGTCTCTGCTGACCAGACAAAAGATCAGATTTGTGATCTTTCCCACACCCCTTGCAGCGCGCTGATTGGTGACAAGTCGCTGACGGTCGCCATCAAGGAATTACCGCTGCGCGCTGAACATGACTTTGTCATCGCTATTAGCGGCGGCGATCCGGCCATCAAACCGGTGAAAGCGACACTCGAAGGCAAAGATATGTTTATGGGCACCATTCCGGTGAACTTTGAACAAATAGACGGACAGTGGCAGGGGGTAACCCAGGTGGGGAGTTGTACATCACCCGTCATGATCTGGTTGTTAAATATCGAGTGGAGTAATGGTCAACGCCAGCAATTGGCGCTTTCCGTTGCCCGGGAATAACGGCGCAAGGAGCGGGGAGTGGAAAAAATATTTGAAATTTCCCGGCCAGGCGTTACCTTCCCCAAACCATCAGGGAGTGAAGTTCATTTAATCATGATTGAAAAACAACCATTTTATCGCACCCTCAACCAGCAGGCCAAGGCGCTGCTGGAGGGGGAAACCGATCTTATTGCCAATCTGGCCAACCTCTCCGCGCTGCTGAATCAGGAGCTGGAGGAGATCAACTGGGTCGGTTTTTATCTGTTGCAGGGCGAGACCCTGGTATTGGGGCCATTTCAGGGCAAACCAGCCTGCGTGCGGATCCCGGTCGGCCGCGGTGTGTGTGGTACGGCAGTGGCAGAGGGGAAAACCCAGCTCATTGACGATGTCCACCAGTTCGATGGTCACATCGCTTGTGATGGCGCGAGCAACTCGGAAATCGTGATCCCGGTGCGCCGTGGTGGCGAGATCATCGGGGTACTCGATATCGACAGTCCGATTTTTAACCGTTTCGACCAGGAAGACCGGATTGGCCTCGAAGAAACGGTGCAAATTTTGGAAAGCATGCTCTAAGTCATTGCTAGATGGTTCGCAAAAGGCCCCAAGCTCTCTATAATGGGGCCTTTGTTGTGCTCGGGACGTGCCCGTGCGTTTATATGAAAGCCAAGGTTATACATGGAAAACACTGAGAAGCTGAAGAACAGTAAAGAGATCGTTGCCTACCTGGTCGAGAAATTCCCGGCCTGCTTCGTTGCTGAAGGAGAGGCCAAGCCGCTCAAGATTGGCATCTTCCAGGATTTGGCCGAGCGTCTTGCTGACGATGCCAGAGTCTCCAAGACCATGCTGCGTTCCGCACTGCGTCAATACACCTCCAGCTGGCGCTACCTGCACGGTCTCAAAGCTGGCCAGGCTCGCGTTGATCTGGATGGCAACCCGGGCGAGCTGCTGACCGAAGAGCACATCGAGCACGCCAAGCAAGCTCTGAAAGAGAGCAAAGAACGCGTATTCGCCAGCCGTCGTACCAATACCAAAGAGAAGGATGAGAAGGCCAAGAAGCCCCGTCGTCCTGCTGTGCGCAAAACCGAGAAAGCTGATGTAGCTGCCAAGCCGAAAGCTGCCGCCAAGGCACCGGTCGCTGACGCTCCGCTGGTTAAAGTGGATGCCGCTACGCTGAAAGTGGGCCAGGATGTGCGCGTCGTTATGGGTAAATTCCCGGTTCCGGCAACCATCAAGGAAGTAACCAAGGACGATGTACAGGTCCAACTGCAGACCGGCATGATGGTGCGGGTCAAATCAGAGCACTTGGTTCTCTAAGGAGACAAATGTTGAAGCATGGCGTAATTCGTTTTTCCCTCGTAGCCTGTAGCCTGGCGCTTGCCGGGCTTGCACAGGCCATCGAGCCGGTGCTCAAGGAGAGTGATTTGCCTGTGTTGGCTCAAGAGAGCCAACATGCTACGGCCAGCAAGCGAATTACCAATCTGTTTACCCGCTCGCACTACAAACAGTTCAAGCTGGACGATGCCTTTTCCTCCGTGATTTTCGATAAATATCTGGAGAATCTGGACTACAGCCGCAACCTGTTTTTGGCCTCTGATATCAGCCGTTTTGAAAAGTACCGTAACGGTTTTGACACCGACCTCGAAAGAGGCCGTCTGGCTCCCGCCTACGAGATGTTCAACCTGAGTCAGCAACGGCGTTATGAGCGGTTCGAATACGCCCTCAAACTGCTTGATACTCCCTTTGATTTCACCCAGCCCGACAACTATGTGTTCGATCGGGAAGGGGCGGCTTGGCCCAAAGATGAAGCAGAGCTCAACGAGCTGTGGCGTCAGCGGGTCAAGTTCGATGCCCTGAGCCTCAAGCTCAGCGGCAAGGAGTGGCCCGAGATCAAGGAACTGCTTGGCAAGCGTTACAACAACGCCATCAAGCGGATGTCCCAGACCGAGAGCGAGGATGTCTTCCAGCTCTTCATGAACTCCTTCGCTCGCGCCATCGAACCACACACTAGTTACCTCTCCCCGCGCAGTGCCGATCGTTTCAACACCGAGATGAACCTCTCGCTGGAGGGGATTGGTGCCGTGTTGCAGGCGGAAGATGACTTTACCGTCATCCGTTCTCTGGTGCCCGGTGGCCCGGCTGCCAAATCCAACCATCTCAAACCCGATGACAAGATCACCGGGGTGGGGCAGGAAGATGGCAAGATTGTCGATGTGATCGGCTGGCGTCTTGATGACGTGGTTGAGCTCATCAAGGGGCCCAAGGGGAGCAAGGTCAAGCTGGAGATCCAGCGCGGCAAGGGCGCAACCGCCAAGACCGAGCAGATCGAGCTGACCCGCGACAAGGTGCGCCTTGAAGACCGGGCAGCCAAGTCCAAGGTGATTAACGCCGAAGGCAAGAAGATAGGCGTCATCGAGATCCCGAGTTTCTACGTCAATCTGCATGATGACGTGATCAAGGAGCTCTCCAGCCTGAACAAGAAGAAGATCGATGGCTTGATCATCGATCTGCGCGGTAACGGCGGTGGCGCCCTGACTGAAGCTTCCGCCCTGAGCGGTCTCTTCTTTGCCAGCGGGCCCGTGGTGCAAATTCGTGATCACATGGGCCGTATCACGGTCAATGGCGATGACGATGGCAACGTCTACTACGGCGGCCCGATGTCGGTGATGATCGACCGCTACAGTGCCTCGGCCTCCGAGATCTTCGCTGCCGCCATGCAGGATTATGGCCGCGCGTTGATTCTGGGTGAAAACTCGTTCGGCAAGGGGACGGTGCAGCAGCATCGCAGTCTCGCCAAGGTCTATGACTTTTACGAGCAGCCGCTCGGTCACGTGCAGTACACCATCGCCAAGTTCTACCGGATCGACGGTGGCAGCACCCAGAACAAGGGCGTTGCGCCGGATATCAGCTTCCCGACACCGGTTGCTCCGGAAGAGACGGGCGAAAGCCGTGAGTTCAATGCGTTGCCGTGGGACAAGATTGCCTCCGCCAACTACGAGAAACTCGGCAACTTCGCCAGCGTACTGCCCAAGTTGCAGGCGGCGCACGATGCCCGGATCGCCAAGGATCCCGAGTTTGCCTATGTGATGCAGGACATCGCCGACTACAAGGAGGAGAAAGACAAGAAGTCGGTCTCCCTCAACGAGGCGGAGCGTGTTGCAGAGCAGGCGAAACAGGATGAGAAAGCGCTCAAACGTACCAACGAGCGTCTGGCACGTCTTGGGAAGCCGGCGGTGAAGAGTCTGGATGAACTGCCCGCTGATTTTGAAGCACCCGATGAGTATCTCATCGAAGCGGCCAATATCACTGCGGATCTGGCCAAGGTCAGCAAACGCAGCTGACAAGGCGACCTCCAATGCACAAGGGCGACTGCGGTCGCCCTTTCTTTTTGTCTGACGTATTTGACGTAATGCAAATTGTTTGACCCCACCAGTTGGTTGTGACAGCCTCTTTCTCGCCTTTAACAAGCGTGGAAGCAGACAATAATGACCGATCACTCCCAGGCCATGACGGCCAAATATCGCCAGGATTATCAGGCGCCGCTCTACTGGATCGACACCATCGACCTCGATTTCCAACTGCAGGAGCCGCTGACCCAGGTCACCGCCATCACTCGCATTCGCCGCAACGGCGAGCACAATGCGCCGCTCGTCCTCGATGGTGAGCAGCTGACCCTCAAAAGCGTTGCCATTGATGGCATACCCTGTGACCACTACGAGCAAGGCGAGAGCAGTCTGACCCTGTTCAACCTGCCGTCCGAATGTGTGCTGACAATCGTCACCCTGCTGGATCCGGCTGCCAACACCGCGCTGGAAGGGCTTTACAAGTCTGGCGATGCCTACTGCACCCAGTGTGAAGCGGAGGGTTTTCGCCGCATTACCTATTATCTGGACCGCCCCGACATTCTGGCGCGTTACAGCACCCGCATTACCGCCGACAAAGCCCAGTTCCCCTTCCTGCTCTCCAATGGCAACAAGGTCGACAGCGGTGATCTGGATGGCGGCCGTCACTTCGTGCAGTGGCAGGATCCTTTCCCCAAACCCAGCTACCTGTTTGCGCTGGTGGCCGGTGATTTCGATGTGGAGCGCAGCCACTACACCACCAAGAGCGGCCGCAAGGTTGCCCTCGAGATCTTCGTCGACAAGGGCAACCTCGATCGCGCCGGTTTTGCCATGGAGAGCCTCATAAACTCCATGCGCTGGGACGAACAGCGTTTCGGCCTCGAGTATGATCTCGACATCTACATGATCGTCGCAGTGGACTTCTTCAACATGGGCGCCATGGAGAACAAGGGGCTCAACATCTTCAACTCCAAGTTCGTGCTGGCCAATCCGGCCACCGCCACCGACAGCGACTACCACGGTATCGAACGGGTGATCGGTCACGAATATTTCCACAACTGGACCGGCAACCGCGTCACCTGTCGAGACTGGTTCCAGCTCAGCCTGAAAGAGGGGCTGACAGTATTCCGGGATCAGGAGTTCTCCTCCGACCTGGGCTCCCGTGGTGTCAACCGCATCAACAACGTGCGTACCGTGCGCGGCCCGCAGTTTGCCGAAGATGCCGGCCCCATGGCGCACCCGATCCGCCCGGATGTGGTGATCGAGATGAACAACTTCTACACCCTGACCGTCTACGAGAAGGGGTCGGAAGTGATCCGCATGATGCACACCCTGCTGGGTGAAGCTGCCTTCCAGGCCGGCATGCGTCTCTACTTCGAGCGTCACGACGGCTCGGCCGCTACCTGCGATGATTTCGTGCAGGCGATGGAGGATGCTTCCGGTGTGGATCTCGGTCGTTTCCGTCGCTGGTACAGCCAGTCCGGCACCCCCGAGCTGACCGTTACCGACGAGTACGATGCCGCCAGCGGTATCTATCGCCTCCATGTAAGCCAGCACACCCCGCCGACTCAGGATCAACCGCAAAAGCTGCCGCTGCATATCCCTCTCGATATCGAGCTATATGACGAGCAGGGTGCTGTCATTGCGCTGCAGTATCAGGGCAAGGCCATCGGCAACGTGCTCGATGTGCTGGAAGCGGAGCAGACCTTCGAGTTCGATCGGGTGCCGGTCAAACCGGTTCCCTCCCTGCTGCGGGACTTCTCCGCGCCGGTCAAGCTGCACTATGACTACAGCGACGAAGCGCTCGCCTTCCTGATGCGCTTTGCCCGCAACGAGTTTGCCCGCTGGGATGCGGCCCAGATGCTGATCAACAAAGCAGTCATCGATGGGGTGGCACGGGTCCAGCATGGGCAGGGGGTTGAGCTCTCCCAAACCCTGCTGGCCGCCTTCGTCGCCATTCTGGACGACAGCGATCTCGATTTGGCCCTCAAGGCGGAGCTCCTGGCGCTGCCCGGTGAAGCGACCCTGGCCGAGCTGTTCGAGGTGGCCGATATTGATGCCATCCATCAGGTGCGCGACGCGATCCACACCCGTCTTGCCGAGGCCTTTGGCGCGCGTTTGGCGGCAACCTATCAGAGTCTGCGTCTGAATGGTTATCAGGTGGTGCATGCCGACATGGCCAAACGGGCCCTCAAAGGGGTGGTGCTCGGCTATCTGGCTGCGCTGGATGCGGAGCATGCTGATGCGCTGGTGCGCGAGCAGTATGCAACTGCCGACAACATGACCGACACCCTGGCGGCGCTGCAGGTGGCCAACGGCTATCTGTTGCCATGCCGCGCTGCGCTGCTGGCCGATTTTGAAGGCAAGTGGGCCAAGGATGGACTGGTGCTGGACAACTGGCTGCGGCTGATTGGTAGCAAACCGGCTGCCGATGTTCTTAGCGAAGTGAAACAGGCGATGAATCACCCCACTTTCAGCATTCGCAATCCGAACCGGCTGCGGGCGCTGATCGGCAGCTTCGCCATGAGCAATCAGGTGCAGTTCCATGCGGTGGATGGCAGCGGTTACCGCTTCCTGACCGATCTGCTGATCGAGCTCAACGAGGTCAATCCGCAGGTGGCCTCCCGCCTCATCACTCCGCTTATCCAGTTCAAGCGACTGGATGAGGTGCGAAAGGCCCTGATCCGCGCCGAGCTGACCCGTCTTGCCAACCTTGAGGGGCTGGCACGGGATCTGTTCGAGAAGGTAAGCAAGGCGCTGCAGCAGTAAGTGTCGACGGGGCAGGGGCGTGAATGCGCCTGCCCCTATTGTGTGATTTGTCGTGTGATCAGGAGCAAGTGTGAAGCAGTTTACTTTTCGGCTCTCATTGAGCAGTGACGAGGTGATGCTGATGTATCAGGGCCATGCCAGACGGCTGGTGGTGCGCAGCGAACAGGGATTGACCCTGGAGCTTGGCATAGAAAAAATACGCCCCTTTGTCGCCATCAATGGTGTGCATGGCTATTTTCGGCTGAAAACCCAGGACGATTACCGCTTTATCAGCCTCGAACGCATAAATTAACAAAAATCGAACAGATTACCGACTGTTTATCTGCTTTGCGTCACTATCTATCCGGTAAACTGGCACAAAGGTAGTGGGAATTTCTGTATTTTTGGTTATTTGCAAAATTTCTCACAGTTTAAGCCGTGATCTGCACCTTGTTTTTAACATCTCGTTAGCACCTTTCCTCGCCTTCCCTTATCCAAGCCATTACACTTCGCAACAACTCTGCACCAGCGGGTAACCAGGGTGGTTGCCTCTGCGTCGGTGGTTAATGTCGTCCGATAAGGAATATAAAAATGGCATTGAAAGACGCCCCTACCTCAGTTCTGCTCGAAAACGTTCTCAGCCTGATCCATCAAAAGTTGCCCAAAAACAGCGCCTCTCTGGTCGAGCGCTTCGTTGCCAAGTTCTACGGCAACATGGCGAGCTCCGACCTGCACGATCGCAATGACAGCGATCTCTACGGTGCGGCCCTGAGCCTGTGGAATGCCCTCAATCAGCGCAGCGGTACCGATCCCTACATCCGGGTCTACAATCCCGAGCTGACCCGTCACGGCTGGCAATCGCCCCATACCATCGTCGAGGTGATCCTGCAGGACTCGCCCTTCCTGGTGGACTCCATCCGGATGGCGCTCAAGCGGCTCAATATCACCGCCCACATGATGCTGCACCAACCGCTGCACCTCATTCGCGGTGCGGATGGCAAGATTGACGCCATTCTGGCGCTCGACAACACCGACGGGCAGACCTCGGTTGAAACGGCCTTCCTTATCGAGATCGATCACCTCACCAGCGAGGAGCAGATGGCCGCGCTGGCTGCCGAGCTCAACTCGGTGGCAGGTGAAGTGGCACTGGCAGTCGGCGACTGGCAGCCCATGCTGGCCAAGCTCAATGAGATCATTGACGAACTGCCCAAGCGCAAGCACCCGGTCAGCAAGGAGGAGGTGGCCTCCTGCGTTGCTTTCCTCAAATGGGTGGCTGCCCACAACTTCACCCTGATGGGTTATCGCCGTTACGACGTCAAGGCGGTGGAGGGGGATCACGAGATCCTGCCGCAGGCGAGCTCCAGCCTGGGGCTGATGAAAAACTCCATCAAGGAGGTGGGTCAGCGCCTTGGCAACATGCCAGCCAGCGCCCGTCACGCCGCTCTGAGTTCTGATCTGCTGATCCTCACCAAATCCAACAGCAAGTCCCGGGTGCACCGTCCGGCTTATGTGGATTACATTGGCATCAAGCGCTTTGACGAGCATGGCAAGGTGATCGGGGAAGATCGCTTCATCGGCCTCTACGCCTCTTCCATCTACAACACCAGCGCGACCCAGATCCCGCTCATCAGCCATCGTCTCGAACGCATCATGGCCGCCTCCGGTCACGAGAAGGGCTCCCACGCCTACAAGGCGCTGCTGAACGTATTGGAAACCTATCCCCGTGACGAACTGATCCAGGCCCGCGAAGAGGAGCTGCTGGCTACCGGCCTTGGGGTGCTGGAGATGCAGGAGCGGGACATGCTGCGGCTATTCGTGCGCCGGGATGTCTATGGTCGCTTCTTCTCCTGCATGGTCTATGTCACCAAGGAGCGCTACAACACGGCGCTGCGGATCAAAACCCAGCAAATTTTGCAGAAATATTTTGGCAGCAATGAAGAGGTGGAGTTCAACGTCTACTTCACCGAAGGCGTGCTGGCGCGGACCCACTACATAGTGCGGGTCAACAACAACAACGTGGATGTGGATGTGAACGAAGTACAGAACAACCTGATTGAAGCGGCCCGCAGCTGGGACGACAGACTCGACTCCGTGCTGCTCTCTCACTATGGTGAGGCCCGTGGCAACGAGCTGCGCCGTCGTTTCAGCACTGCCTTCCCTCGCGCTTACAAGGAAGATGTGCTGCCTGGCTCTGCCGTGGCCGACATCATGGCGCTCGATAACCTGAGCGAAGCCGAGCCGCTGGGCATGCTGTTCTACCGCGCCCAGGAGGAGGAGAACGACCGTCGGGTACGGCTCAAGCTGTTCCATCGCACCGAACCCATCCACCTCTCCGATGTGCTGCCGATGCTGGAGAACATGGGGCTGCGGGTGATCGGCGAGACCCCGTATCAGGTACGCACTCCGGGGGGCGATCTGTTCTGGATCCTCGACTTCTCCATGCTGCTGCATGGCGAGCAGCCCTTTGATCTGGCCCAGAGCCAGCAGCGCTTCCAGCAGGCGTTTGCCGCCATCTGGAACAAGCAGCTGGAAGATGACGGCTTCAACCGGCTGGTGCTGGGGGCGGGTCTCACCGGCCGCCAGGTGTCGGTGCTGCGCGCCTATGCCAAATACATGCGCCAGACCGGCGTCTCCTTCAGCCAGTCCTATATCGAAGAGACCCTGACCCGTTACCCTGATATCGCCCAGCTGCTGTTTACCCTGTTTGAGCAGCGCCTCGACCCGGCTGGCAAGCAGGATGCCAAAGCAGAAACCAAGTTGCATGAGGAGCTTGCCACCAAGCTGGATCAGGTCGCCAACCTGGACGACGATCGCATCATTCGCCGCTATGTGGAGATGATCGACGCTACCCTGCGCACCAACTACTACCAGCTGGACAAGGCGGGCAACATCAAGCCCTACATCTCCTTCAAACTGGCTCCCTCCAGCATCACCGACATGCCGCTACCGCTGCCGAAATTCGAGATCTTCGTCTACTCGCCGAGGGTGGAAGGGGTGCATCTGCGCTGGGGTAAAGTGGCTCGTGGCGGTCTGCGTTGGTCAGATCGCAAAGAGGACTTCCGCACCGAAGTGCTGGGTCTGGTGAAAGCCCAGCAGGTGAAGAACACCGTCATTGTGCCGGTGGGGGCAAAAGGCGGCTTCTACTGCAAACAGATGCCGGCGGGGGCGCCCCGTGCTGTCATCCAGGAGGAGGGTAAGGCCTGTTATCGCCTGTTTATTCGTGGCCTGCTCGATGTGACCGACAACATCATCGGCGGCGAGGTGATCCCGCCCAAATCCGTGGTGCGTCACGATGAGGATGACTACTACCTGGTAGTCGCCGCAGACAAGGGCACAGCCACCTTCTCGGATATTGCCAACGAGATCAGCCTCGAATACGGTCACTGGCTCGGCGATGCATTCGCCTCCGGCGGCTCGGTCGGTTACGACCACAAGAAGATGGGCATCACCGCCCGTGGTGCCTGGGAGTCGGTCAAGCGGCATTTTCGTGAAATTGGCGTCAACTGCCAGACCACCGACTTCACTTGCGTGGGGATTGGGGACATGGCCGGCGACGTGTTCGGCAACGGCATGTTGCTCTCCGAGCACACCCGGCTGGTGGGCGCGTTCAACCACATGCACATCTTCGTCGACCCCACTCCGGATGCGGCCAAGAGTTTTGTCGAGCGCCAGCGCCTGTTCGATCTGCCGGGCTCCAGCTGGGATGACTACAACCGCGAGCTGATATCACAGGGGGGCGGCATCTTCCTGCGCTCGGCCAAGTCCATCAAGCTGAGCCCGGAAATACAAACCCTGCTCGGTACCGACAAGGCCAGCATGGCACCGAACGAGTTGATCAAAGCGCTGCTCTGCCTCAACGTCGATCTGCTGTGGAACGGTGGCATCGGCACCTATGTGAAGAGCGCTCGCGAGAGCGATGGGGAAGTTGGGGATCGCAGCAACGACGCACTGCGAGTCAACGGCCGCGATCTGCGGGCCCGTATCGTGGGTGAGGGGGGCAACCTCGGCTTTACCCAGCTCGGTCGGGTGGAGTACGCCAGTCAGGGCGGTCGCATCAACACCGATTTTACCGACAACGTCGGCGGTGTGGATTGCTCCGACAACGAGGTGAACATCAAGATCCTGCTGAACCAGTTGGTTGCGGCAGGGGATCTGACCCTCAAGCAACGTAACCAGATGCTCTACGAGATGACCGACGACGTGGCGCAGATCGTGATCACCAATGCCTATCGCCAGTCCCAGTCCATATCGGTCACCAGCTTCCGCGGTTCTGAACAACTTAAAGAGCAGCAGCGCTTCATTCAGGGGCTGGAGCGGGAAGGCAAGCTCGATCGTGCACTGGAGTTCCTGCCATCCGATGAGGAGCTCTCCGAGCGGATGGCGGCAGGGCAGGGGCTGACCCGCCCCGAACTGGCGGTGTTGGTGGCGTACGGCAAGATGGTACTGAAAGAGCAGCTCAACTGCCCGGAAGTGACCGACGAGCCCTTCCTCGCCAACATGCTGGTCACCAGCTTCCCGGCCAAGGTACAGCAGCAGTTTGGTGCCCAGCTGGCCGATCACCCGCTACGCGGCGAGATCATCGCTACCCGGGTTGCCAACATGCTGGTTAACGACATGGGGCTCAACTTCGCCAGCCGGATGAAGGACGAAACCGGTGCCTCGGTCGCCGAAGTGGCCTGCTGCTTTGCCATGGCCCGCGAAGTGTTTGGCATGAACCAGCTGTGGCGCGATATCGAAGGGTGCGACAACCTGGTGGATGCCCAGACTCAGCTCGAGCTGATGTTCTACAGCCGCCGGATCGTGCGCCGTGCCACCCGCTGGTTCCTGCGCGCCCGCAATCGCAGCTGGAGCATCAGCGAGAACATCGCCTTCTTCCGTCCGGCGTTCGAAACCCTCGGTCAACACCTCTACGAGGTCATGGATGAGAGCGAAGTGGCCGAGCATCGTCAGGCTGTAGCCAAGTGGATGGAGAAACAGGTGCCGGAGGCCATTGCCCGTCAGGTAGCCCATATGAGCAGCCTCTTCTCCAGCCTGGATCTGGCGCAGATTGCCGCGGAGCACAAGACCGATATCCTGCGCGCCGCCAATGTCTACTATCGCCTCGGGGCCAAGCTTGATCTGCACTGGTTCCTCGACCAGATCAACCATCAGCCGGTCGGCAACCACTGGCAGGCGATGGCGCGTGCCTCCTTCCGCGAAGATCTTGACTGGCAGCAACGCAGTCTCACTTCTGTGGTACTGGAAGGGTGCAAAGATCAGGGAGAATGCGCTACCATACTGGCCGACTGGATTTCGGAGCATGAGCAACTCTTGTCCCGTTGGACCCACATGTTGGCCGACTTCAAGACCACCAGTACCCACGAGTTCGCCAAGTTCTCGGTGGCCTTGCGAGAGTTGAACCTGCTCCAGTTGAATTGTCGGGCACTTTAATTACCAGATTAAGGCATGGCACCGACATTACACCCAAAGCCCCGGCCAGTTGCCGGGGCTTTCTTTAAGGAGCAAAGATGTTGTACCCCATCGCCAGGCATTTCCTGTTCAAGCTCAATCCGGAACAGGCTCACGATATCTCCATGAAATATTTGCCCCGCCTTCTCGGTACGCCACTCGATTGTTTCTTCCGCCAGAATTTGCCGAAACGCCCCGTCACTGTCATGGGGCTTTCTTTTGCCAATCCGGTGGGATTGGCGGCCGGTCTGGATAAAGATGGTGAGTGCATTGACGCGCTGGGCGCCATGGGATTTGGCTTTATCGAGGTCGGTACCGTCACCCCCAGACCCCAGAGTGGCAATGACAAGCCGCGCCTGTTCCGGGTTATTCCGGCAGAGGGGATCATCAACCGGATGGGATTCAACAACAAGGGGGTGGATCATCTGGTGACCAAGGTAAAAGAGGCCAAATATCAGGGGGTCATCGGCATTAATATCGGCAAGAACAAAGACACTCCCATCGAGCAGGGCAAGGATGATTACCTGATCTGCATGGACAAGGTTTATGATCATGCCGGTTATATTGCCGTCAATATCTCTTCCCCCAACACCCCGGGGTTGCGTTCGCTGCAATATGGCGAGGCGCTGGATGAGTTGCTGGCCGCCCTCAAGGTGCGTCAGCAAGAGCTGGCCGCCCAATATAAAAAGTACGTGCCGCTGGCGGTTAAAATTGCCCCGGATTTAAGCCTTGAAGAAATAGATCAGGTGGCCGCTTCGTTGGTACGGAATGGTATTGATGGGGTTATCGCCACCAATACCACCCTCGAGCGTGAAATGATTTATGACATGCCCCACGCCGGTGAAGCTGGTGGCCTGAGTGGTCGTCCGCTACAGCACAAGAGTACCGAGGTGATCCGTCATCTGGCCAAGGCGCTCAATGGTGCTCTGCCAATTATCGGGGTGGGTGGTATTGATAGTGCCATGGCTGCCCGTGAAAAGCTGGCTGCCGGTGCCAGTCTGGTACAAATTTATAGCGGCTTTATTTATAAAGGGCCGGGGCTGGTCAAAGAGATTGTGACCAATATTTAAGAAATAGATGGAGGAGCCCTTTATTTGACGTTGCTGATTTCCTGCATATGGAATAAAGTCAACTGGTAATTATCAAGTAAGGGCTCCAACATGTTTATTCAACCGACCGATAGCTGGCAATGGCACTATGATGCCCAGAATGACCGTCTGATGTTGGACCTGTCTGATAACATGTTATTTGCGACCGAGTATAAAGGGCGACAATTGGTGCCCAGCTCGTTTGCGACCCAACCTTTTTGTGTCGATGATGCAGCCCTCTATTATCAATTGATGGATAAAGCAGCCGAACTCGAGTGGAGTATTCCCCATCAGGTACAGCTGGTGCTTAATGCCATCGCGGTCAGTCGTTTTTATAAACCCCTGATGCCGCAAAGCTGGTTTTTTAGTGAACAGCATCCGCAAGTGATCCCGCAAAACGGTGATCTGGTCTTGATGAATACACCCCATGGCAACGGTGAATTTATGGTCATTGAGGCTGGGGAGCAGGCCAGCGTCTGTTTGAACCTCACTGCCGAGCTGGTATTGACCACCAGTAAAACCTTGCCGCGTTTCGGGGTGATCAAGGTGATGAATAACCGGATGAAGCCGCGTATTACCGTGACCGAGCAATATCGTCAGGTCAGTTGATATCTTTTCACCAATCTTTTTATCTCTGTGATTACACCGCTGCCTCTTTTTACTGTTGTCACCTCAATCGCGCCTCGTTTCTGATACTTCATTGATCCGCGTACATATTGCCCATTCTCATTGATCTTCATGGTTGTGATCCAGCCTCTCTTGAGGCTTGTTACATCCACTTGCACCTTGTGTTCTAACCCACGCAGTATCTTGGTCTTCCGTGCTGCAAGCATGGTGTCTTCCTCTTGTTTCGTTCTGCTTGCGTAGTGTCTCCCCCTAACTATCAACACATCACTCACTGCAGCGATGTTCTTCATACGACATTTTTTGCTTGAAACGAGAGCTATTCTCACTCACATTTTGTTATAACATAACAAAATGGAGTTGCCATGAAGTCTCATATTCACCCGGATTATCGTTTGGTGCTGTTCCATGACACGGCGGCAGATGCCTTTTTCCTGGTCGGTTCAACCATCAAGAGCGATCGCCGCTATACGTGGCAAGACGGGAAGGAGTATCCCTATGTATCGCTCGATGTTTCCAGCCAGTCGCACTCGTTTTATACCGGCAAGCAGAAGCAGGTTTCTAGTGAGGGAAGTGTTGCCCGTTTCAACAAGCGTTTTGGCGCATTTTCAAGCAAGAAGGAGTCCTGAATGCAGGTCGTCTGTTCACTCAAATCCGCACGGGCGCGTCATCCCGATTGTCAGTTGGTGCGCCGCCGCGGCAAATTGTTCGTGATTTGCAGAAGCAATCCCCGTTTCAAGGCTCGCATGAAGTGAGCCGCTAAATGATGTCTGGCCCCATGATCTCGCCATCGGGTAGTCATGGGGCCTTTTACCTTTATCGCCCCATATCAATCTGTTTCCATCCTGCTGTTTGCGCCGACTTTTGCATGCTCCAGTCCGCCTGATGAGGTATAATGCGGCACTATTTTTATGGGTTCCCCGTGAGCGTGATGAAAGAATTTTTTGCAACCTGCCCCAAGGGGCTGGAAAACCTGTTGGCCGATGAGCTGACCAATCTTGGCGCAGAGCAGGTCCGTGAGACCGTGGCTGGCGTCCACTTCAAAGGCGAACTGGCGATTGGCTACAAGGCCTGCCTGTGGAGCCGTTTTGCTTCCCGCATCGTGCTGGTGCTCTCCGAATTCCAGATGAACGACGATCTGGATCTATATCTGGGCGCCCACACCATTCCCTGGGAAGAGCACTTCTCCGGTACCTCTACCATCGCGGTGGACTTTACCGGTACCAACCCCGCCATTCGCAATACCCAATATGGCGCGCTGAAGATCAAGGATGCCATCGTCGACCGCTTCACCAAGCGCGGCCACGTGCGTCCTGACGTGGACAAGAAGTCGCCGGATATTCGCATCATGGCGCACCTGGGCAAGGGCAAGGCCAATATCACGCTAGACTTGTCAGGCCCGGCGCTGCACCAGCGTTTCTATCGTCAAGGCACAGGTGAAGCACCGCTCAAAGAGAACCTGGCCTGCGCCATGATTGCCCGTAGCGGCTGGGCCGGTGAGCCCATGATGGACCCCATGTGCGGTTCCGGTACCTTGCTGATTGAAGCGGCCTTTATCGCCGCCGACATGGCGCCTGCGCTGCGCCGCGAGCGCTTCGGTTTCGATCGCTGGCTGCAGCACGATAGCGAGCTGTGGCAGAGCCTGATGATGGAAGCGCAAGTGCGCGCCAAACGCGGCATGCAGCGCTGTGAAGTAAAACTGTTTGGTTGTGATGCCGACCAGCGTGTGCTGCTCAAAGCCCGTGATAACGCCAAAGCAGCCGGTGTGGCCCACCTCATCACCTTCAAGCAGGCCGACGTCACCAAGCTGGAAAACCCGCTGCCGATGCCTGCCCCTGTTGAAGGGGAAGCAGGTCAAGGGGAGGCCCGCCAGGTCGGCATGCTTATCTCCAACCCGCCTTACGGCGAGCGTCTTGGCGAGTTCCCGGCGCTGCTGGAAGTGCATCAGGCCCTTGGCGATGCCCTGCGTCGCAGCTTCCAAGGGTGGAGAGTCTCCATTCTTTCCGCATCCCCCGAACTGCTCAGCTGTCTGCGCCTGCGCGCCGACAAGCAATATCGCCTGTTCAACGGCGCCCTCGAGTGTCAGCTGCGTAACTACCAGATCGCACTGGACTCCGTGGCCTCCCAAAAAGAGGTGGCGCAGGATTTTGCCAACCGTCTGCGCAAGAATCTTAAAACCCTCGAGAAGTGGGCCAACAAAGAGGGCATCGATTGCTATCGCATCTATGATGCCGACTTGCCGGAATACAACGCCGCCATCGACCGCTATCAGGACTATCTGGTGGTGCAAGAGTATGCCGCACCCAAAGACATTCCCGCCCAGAAGACCCGTCAACGTCTGCTCGACATGGTGCAGGCTGCCATCAAGGTGACCGGGATGGACGGCGAGAAGGTGATCCTGAAGGTGCGCGAGCGTCAGGAAGGGAAACAGCAGTATCAGAAGCTCTCCGAAGAGCAGCACCGGATGGAAGTGCAGGAGTACGGTGCCAGGCTGTGGGTCAACCTCTACGACTATCTGGATACCGGCCTGTTCCTCGACCACCGTCAGACTCGCCGCATGCTGGGTCAGATGGCCAAGGGCAAGCGCTTCCTGAATCTGTTTGCCTACACCGGCAGTGCCACCGTGCACGCAGGTCTTGGCGGCGCCAGCGAAACCACCACAGTGGACATGTCCCACACCTACCTGAACTGGGCGCAGGACAACATGCGTCTCAACTCGCTGGTGGGCCGTCAGCACAAGTTTGTCCAGGCAGATTGCCTGAAGTGGTTGTCTGAAGCCGATGATAAGTACGACCTCATCTTCATCGATCCGCCCACCTTCTCCAACTCCAAGCGGATGGACGAGAGCTTCGACGTACAGCGCGATCACCTGCTGCTGATGCAGCACCTGAAGCGCCTGCTGGCGGCGGACGGCACTCTGGTCTTCTCCAACAACAAGCGTCACTTCAAGATGGATCTGGCCGGTCTAGAGGCCACTGGTCTCAAGGCCCAGAACATCACCCAGAAGACGCGACCGAAGGATTTCGAGCGCAACCAGCACATCCACAACTGCTGGATCATCACCCATGCGCCGGAGCAAGGCGAGGCGTGATGCTGACCCTGTTTCATACCGACGGTTGCCACCTGTGCGAGCAGGCCTGGGCGCTGGTGGAGGAGGCTGGTCTTGCCACCGCCACCCGCCAGTGCGACATCATGGATGATGAGCAGTGGCTTGCCGCCTATCGGGTGCGCATTCCGGTGCTGCGTGACGAAGCAGGCCGCGAGCTCGGTTGGCCCTTCACACTGGCCGAGCTCAAAAGCTGGGCCGCCCGTCAGGGGTGAGAGTGATTTGACGATAAAACGGGGGCAGACCCAGTCTGCTGCCCGTTTTTTTCATATGAAATAAGGAACACACATGGCTCTTTTAACATTGCACGGCGCGTGTCTGTCGTTCAGTGATTTTCCGTTGCTCGACAAGGCCGAGCTGACCATAGAGCGAGGCGAGCGCCTCTGTCTGGTGGGCCGCAACGGGGCGGGCAAGTCCACCCTGATGAAGGTAATTGCCGGTGAATTGCCCCTCGATGATGGCCGTCTGGTGTTGCAGCAGGACTTGAAAGTGACTCGTCTTGAGCAGGATCCGCCCACCTCGAGCGAGCTCACCGTGTTTGATTACGCCGCCGAAGGGCTGGCCGGAGTCGGTGAGCTGCTCAAGCAGTACCACCACATCTCCATGGAGCTGGCGAGCGATCCGTCAGATGCCAACATTCGCAAGATGAGCGAGTTGCAAGAGCAGCTCGATTATCAGAACGGCTGGCAATTCGAGACCCGTATCAGTCAGGTGTTGACCCTGCTGGGGCTGGATCCTGACGTGCCCCTCGACAGCCTCTCCGGCGGCTGGCTGCGCAAAGTGGCGCTGGCCCGTGCGCTGGCTTGCGATCCCGACTTGTTGCTGCTCGATGAGCCGACCAACCACCTGGATATCGAAGCCATCAACTGGCTGGAAGATTTCCTCAAGGATTTTCGCGGCGCCATCGTCTTTATCTCTCACGATCGGGAGTTCATCCACAAGCTGGCGACCCGGATCATCGATCTCGATCGCGGCGCCATCACCTCCTGGCCGGGCAACTACGACGAGTACCTGCAGGGGAAAGAGGAGTGGCTGAGGGTCGAAGAACTAAAAAATGCCGAGTTCGACCGCAAACTGGCCCAGGAAGAGGTGTGGGTGCGTCAGGGTATCAAGGCTCGCCGTACCCGTAACGAAGGTCGGGTGCGCGCCCTTGAGGCGATGCGGATGGAGCGTTCCCAGCGTCGCGAGTTGCAGGGCAAGGCCAAGCTGCAACTGGACGAGGTCAATCGCTCCGGCAAGCTGGTGTTCGAGACCGAAGGGCTGGGGCTGGATTTTGGCGATCGCACCCTGTTCAAGGGGCTCGATCTGCAAGTGCTGCGCGGTGACAAGATTGCGCTGGTCGGTCCTAATGGCTGCGGCAAATCGACCCTGATCAAGCTGTTGCTGGGTCAGCTTGAGCCAACCCGTGGCACCGTCAAGGGGGGCACCAATCTGGAGGTGGCCTACTTCGATCAGTACCGCGAGCAGCTCGATCCCGAGCAGACCGTGGTGGACAACGTGGGTGAGGGCAAGCAGGAGGTGATGGTGCGCGGCCGCTCCCGTCACATTCTTGGTTACCTGCAGGACTTCCTGTTCGAGCCCAAGCGGGCCCGTACGCCGGTCAAGGCGCTCTCCGGTGGCGAGAAGAACCGGCTGCTGCTGGCCAAGCTGTTCCTCAAGCCGAGCAACCTGCTGATCCTCGATGAACCGACCAACGATCTGGATGTGGAAACCCTGGAGCTGCTGGAAGAGCTGCTTTCCGACTACCCCGGCACCCTGCTGCTGGTCAGTCACGATCGTCGCTTCATCGACAACACAGTGACCGGCTGCTGGCTGTTTGAAGGGGATGGCCGCATCAGCGATTACGTGGGCGGCTATGCCGACATGATGGCGACCCGTGAGCAGCAGCGTGCTCAACAACAGGCCAAGAGCACACTGGTGAAGGCGCCCGAGCCGGTCGTTGCCGCCGCGCCAGAAGCGCCAAAGAAGAGCAAGAAGCTCTCCTACAAGCTGCAGCTTGAACTGGAAGGGTTGCCTGCTCGTCTTGAGCAGCTGGAAGCCGAGCTGGATGCGCTGCAAAGCGAGATCAACCAGCCTGGGTTCTTCTCGCTGCCGGCAGATAAAACCCAGCCGAAGCTTGATGCGCTCAATGCCGCTGAAGCCGCGCTGGAGCAGGCATTTGCTCGCTGGGAAGAGCTGGAAGGACTCAAAAATCAGGAGTAAGTTCCCTGTAATTAAAACTTAATCCAGTTCAGTGCCTTGTGTCACATAGCCCGGTTAGGGTGGAAGTTTTTGTTTGACCCGGTGCGCTCGCAGGAGTAAAGATGAAAGCGACCGATGCAGAATTGGTCGCTTTTTTTGTTCCACGAAGAGGGTCGTAGATGATGAAGAGACAGAAGCGGGACCGTCTGGAAAGAGCTCGTGCTCGTGGTTATCAGGCTGGCGTGGTCGGCAAACAGAAAGAAGCGTGTCCGTATCAATGCCTGGATGCCCGAGGGCATTGGCTTGGTGGTTGGCGTGACGCCATGGAAGGGCGGGGCTCAGGCCTCTTCATGAAGTAAGTTACTTCATTACACTCATTACAAAAGGAAAGGGGCCGTTGTGGCCCCTTTGCGTTAATGCTGTTTTACCACCAATCAGAGAGATCAGAATGCGGTGGTATCTTTGAACAGGCCCACTTTCAGGTCGGTGGCGCTGTAGATCGGACGGCCGTCAACTTCGACCACTCCATCAGCAATCCCCATCACCAGCTTGCGGTTGATGACGCGCTTGAAGGTGATCTTGTAGGTCACTTTCTTGGCAGTCGGCAGGATCTGACCGGTGAATTTCACTTCACCTACGCCCAGAGCACGACCCTTGCCGGGGCCACCTTTCCAGCCAAGGAAGAAGCCAACCAGCTGCCACATGGCGTCCAGACCGAGACAGCCAGGCATTACAGGATCACCCGGGAAGTGGCAATCGAAGAACCAGAGATCCGGAGTAATGTCGAGCTCAGCGAGGATCTCGCCCTTGCCGTGCTCGCCGCCGTTGTCATTGATCTTGACGATGCGGTCCATCATCAACATGTTGGGGGCAGGTAGCTGACTGTTACCCTCACCAAACAGTTCGCCACGGCTGCAAGCCAGCAGCTCTTCACGGGTAAAAGAGTTCTTGCCCTGTTCGCACAGGGAAAGGCGGGCTTCCATGGTGGTATTGTCTACGGTCACGCGGTATTTCCTTCAAATGGGTCAAAGCCGGGCCAATTTAGCTTACAGTTGTTCGCTAAACAACTCCGATCACTTCATCAGCGGCCAAACAGGCGCCCCAGCAGGGATTGCAGCAGTCCGACTTTGGCAGTGGAGCCGTTCAACTCGTCCAACCGCTCCTGAATACGGCCAAACAGGGTATCGGGCATATCAGGCTCACCGGCGACACAGCCAGTCAGCAACTCGATGGCCTCTTCCACATGATCCACCGGGTGGATGTGGAACTGGCCCGCTTCAACCGCTGCAATCACCTCGTCAGAGAGGTTCAATTGCTGAATGTTGGTGCCCGGTAAAATGATCCCTTGCTTGCCGGTGATGCCGTGGATTTTGCACACCCGGAAGAAGCCTTCAATCTTCTCGTTCACGCCACCAACGGCCTGCACATTGCCAAACTGATCGACCGCACCGGTCACGGCGAAGTGCTGATAGATAGGCTGGCGGGCGAGGGCAGAGAGCAGGGCACACAGGCCGGTCAGGGAGGCACTGTCACCATCGATTTCGTGGTAAGACTGCTCGAATACCAGATTGGCCGACAGAGGGGAGGGGTTCTCGGCACCGAACTTGTTGGAGAGGTAGCCGTGAATGATCATCATCGCCTTGGCATGAATATGGCCAGCCAGTTCAGCCTTGCGCTCGATATCCGCCACGTCGCCATCACCCAAGTGAACAGTGGCGGTCAGGCGTACCGGTTCGCCAAAGTCATATGGGTGACCGGAGACCTGAATGACGGAGAGACCATTAATTTGGCCAATCTCTTCACCATCAGTCTGCAGCAGGATCTGGCCGTCGATAACCCCCTGATCGGACTGCTCAACCAGATAGTTGAGGCGATAATCCTGCTCCTCCAGCGCACCACGAATGTGCTCGTCGGTGACCTCTTCCGCTTCCAGCTCCCGTGCCAGACTGTCAGCCATCCTCATGATGGCGGAGAGTTGTACCGCGGAGAGAGAGAGCCACTCCTGGTGATCACAGAGTCTGCTGGCATGGCGACAGAGTGCGACAAGGGCTGCCGGTGTGAAATCCAGCAAGTTCCAGCGTTCACGTAACCAGGCCAGATACTGCAGAAACTCCTGCAGGTCTTCCTCTATGTTTACTTCGGATACTAGGTCGGCGCGCAGGAATATACGCTCTGACATGTCACGATCCAGCATCTGGAACTCAGCCACGTCCAGTCGGTCACCCACCAAGATCAGCTTGAGCTTGATGGGGGTCGCTTCAGGTGCAAAGAAGGGGGTTAGTGTCTTGCCTTCCTGATAGGCGTTCCAGTCCAGCTCGCCTTTTTGCATAGCATTTTTGAGCTTAAACCAAAGATGAGGCTGGTCGAGCAGCTCATCCAGTTGAAGAATAAGGTAGCCACCATTGGCCTGACGTAGCAAACCTGGTTCCAGCAAGTGCTGATTCGCGTAGACAGAACCCTGTTCTGTCTGATAGTTGATGGAACCAAACAGGGTATCCCAGTTGAGATCACGACCGTAAATTACCGGTGCTTCCTGCTCTTGGTGATGAATAAGCAGGTTGATCAGCACCGGATGCTGAAACTCCAGTCCCAATGCCACATGGGCCGCCAGATCCGAGAGAAAGTCATCGATCTTTGGATCGTTGTTTTGCTTGCGCATGATGCGGGTTACGATTCGCTCGGCATCGAGATGGTGGCTAAGCAACTTGAGTAGCTCGCCAACCATTTCGCAAAACTCAACGCCAGTACCGGGTTGCAGTCGCAGCCAGATAGGTTTGAACGGGTTGTTGAGATTCTCGGTATAGCAGAGGTCGAACAGATCGCCATCCTTACCATTGGAGTCGGCAATCAGAGTGCGGCACACATCTTCATAATCGGCACCGGGGAAACCGTTGAGCAGCATAACCGGGCAATCACCATCAAAACTGGCCAGACGTTTGATACCGGAGATTGCTCTGGGTTGCAGAGCGGCAAAGGGGATGGGATCAAGCTCACAAAGCCTGGGGAACTGTTCAATCGCAAAAGCGGGTTTTAATTGTTCTGATGTTAATTCAGCCACTTAAGACATCCGGTCGAAGATAGGATCAATTGTTGCCATTATACACAGTTCAATAAGTGGTGACAGGAAACAAGATACCAAATTTAACATAATATACATTATGCGCAGTCAGGCTTAGGGGTATCAGTCAGGCAGGTTGAATCACACATGGGCCGTCAGCCATTGCTATCACCATAGCTACGGTGCCATCACGCTTTGCATCAACGACCCATACTTGCGTTGCGGATGGTTCTTCAATATGGAGAACTGCTAAGTGCACATCCAGCAACTCGTATACAGCATCGATTGCTGCAGGCAAGTCATTGCACAACTGATGAAGCTGCGGATCCTTGCCCCAAGGGTTTATCGTGTGCAGATATTTACCGAGCCGGGCGTAGAAGTTTTCAAAGCGTTTTCTCGTCATATACCCCGTTGTTTTGCGACCAACATGCAAGCTTCCATCTGGCTGACGAATTGCTGGGACAACTGGTATTGGATAAAAATCAGGGTTGATCGCAGCTAACGAGGTCATGATCTTTTGGGCATGGTAGTGATCGCCAATTTTCTTTATGTCTATGAAGGTCTTCATAACGCTTTTCACTGGGCGCAATTGAAGAAAAAGCAATGGCCTCCATTGCTTTTCGCATCTGCAAAATCGCACTGTCAACCTGAACTCTATCTTGAAAATTATTGCTATTTTTCATTAGCTTATCAGCGGAACCTAGATGATAGAGCGCTTCAGTCATCATCTCACGATAGATAATGTCGGGCTGTCTTTTAGCTTTTGCCATGTCACGTTACCTTGTCGTTTTTACAGATGCCGATAACCGTGTTTATCGGCATCTAATGAGAAAAGCTCCATTACCAACCGGTTACAGTGCTTGGGATCTGTAAAGCAGCACCTTGCTCTTCTCGGACACTTGAATCCTTTGGTAGCTCTACGGCAACAGTGAACTTTACCCTGCTAGTTTGCTGATATACGTCGTTCCCTTGGGTCTTTCCACCAAGGCTCAAAACGTTGATCACTGACTGCCTAGCCCCTGCTTCTGATTGCTGACTCTCAGTTACAACAAGCGCAACATCAAAATCTATATTCGTAAGACGTGGAGATCTTGATGATGATGCAATGTGAGCATGAGGGTTCACTCGCCCTCCCAGGCTGGCAACATTATCAGACGCATTGGATACGCCTCTGGCTATTTGTTGAATAGCCGATTGAACAAATTCCTCTAGCTGCATCACGACACCTCGAGTCAGATTCTCTATTGAGCGGCATGCTCCATACGGATATTGGGGCTATTGCTTGCAAACCAAGCCTTTACTGACAAAAAACCTTCTTGTGAGAGATAACACCCCTCCCCTGTGGCTGGTGTGAGCATGGCTCTGTCTGGGAATTACCCCGTATTACTACCCGGGGGGCTTGAACAGCTGTCGCCCTGATAGATTTACTGGCATGTGATATGGCTGGGGTGATCGTTGTTCACCACAGAATAATGACGATTGCCCGCAGGGATTTCGCTATGAGAGTCCCCTCCCCTGTGACCAGTGTATTAAGGCAATCACAAGGAGCAAGGGGCTGGAATATTGGTGACAAATCAATGGAATTGAACAAGGCCCCTATCTGGCGATAAAGGCCTTGTGGTACGCGAATCAATTAAATCAGGCGGCCCAACCGGCGCTTTCATTTTGGCATGGGGTGCTGGTCAGGCTCTGGTTCCTGACTACTCCATGGTTCCTTGAACCGATTGCCATCCCGGATCAGTAAAAATAACCGCACCTGCTTGGATGAGACATTAATGACTCAAGGCTTGTTCTAAAGATGAACAGTAAAGTTCAGGGTAATGTCTCACTTATCGTGAATCTTTAGGAATGTCATCTCTCACTTCGTTACTTAATCTGTCCAACGGTTTTTGCTGCGCACTCTCATGTCGTTCACTGTTGCTGGTGTGCAGGTATTTCGAAGTGGTGTCGATGCTGTCATGTCCTGCATCGGCCTGTACGTGGGAGAGCGGCCGCCCGTGCAGATTGATGTCATGGGTGATCCCGGTATGGCGGATCGCATGGGGAGAGAGTTGCCGCATTTCGGCTGCATCCTGGGCAAATCCATCCTGCTCTGCCAATTCTGCGCCTTTACCGATGATCACCATGATCAAATCTCGTAGCTGGCGAATGCCGAGGTTGGCGTTGATCTCCCCCTGCTCGCGGCCGTGGGCTGCCGCTTTATGGCGAACGAACAGTGGCGTCTGTTCATCCGGTGTCGGCAAGGGAGAGAGACCGAGGAAACGGCGGTAGCGTTCGAGTGCCGCCAGCAGCGCTTGGGATACCGCTACGGTACGCCGTTTGCCCCCTTTGCTTTGCGGAATAAAGTAGCCCCAGACGCCGGTTTTGCGATCCCGCCTGAACTGCCCCATCACAGGTGTAAAGCCCGGCCGGGCTGCAACCTCAGAGATCCGCAGATAGCAGGCGTACATCAGAATGGTGAGAAAACGGCTGCGCTCATGCTGCTCCGGATGGTCGTTGGCAAGGGTATCGGCGGCCTGCATCACGTATGACCACTGCAACTCGCTGAAGGCCTGCACCTGATCATCGGCTTCCTGCTGTTGCGGCCGTTTGACCCGCTGCAGTAGCAGAGCGGGATTCCTGTCCATGTACTCCTCCTGGATTAGGAACTGGAAGAAGGCCGACAAGATGGCGAGCTTGGTCTTCATCGCCTGCTCGCTAAGACGATAGGGCAAGGTGCGGCCCAGTTCCCGCTTGCCGAGGAACGGTCGCCATTGCGGATTGGGCAACCGCTCTCCCCACTCCTTGTCGAGGACAAATTGCGCTACGTTGCGATAGGCGATCAACTCGTCAGGGGGGGACTGACAGTAGTCGAGATAGCGGAACATGATGCGGCGAGTGAGATCTTTCGGGCTGATGGCCGCCTCTCGAAAGCACCAGTGCAAAAAAGTGGTCAGTTCGCTGCGATAGGTTTTGTAGTTGTTTTCGCTGTTGCGCTGCTCCAGCAGCCAATCGACCGCCAGTTCGTAAACTAGCCCTGCATCGGGCACATCGTTGAGGCTGAGGTTGGCAAGGTACTGATTGACCTGCGGGTTACCGGCCTCCAGATAGATAAGGCTGTCAAACAGCGGCATGGCTGGCGGCAAGGATAATGGGTGTTGAGTCATGGTGATGCTTGTTGATGCTGAGATGAGTCGATATGAGCCTGTGAGCCGAGTTGATAGAAAAGGACTCGTGATAGATGAATGCGGCTTCTATTGGGATTGGTACTGCCTCTTGTTGCTGATTAAGGTCACCGGGAGCGATCTGGATAACGTTCTCTCCACCGTTTGCTCAATTATTTCCTCATAGACTTGGCTGATGTCGCTCAGTGGTGCACGCTATTCAGTTATGCATTCGATATGCACCGTTGTTAAAAAATTCTCGGGGTAAATAGCCGTGAAAATGGTTTTAAATGCAAATAAGGTGAATGTCGCGAGCTGTTTATCCCGAGAAATAGCAGGCTTGGGCAATCAGGCCACCTGCTTGAGTGGCTTCTCCTTGCGCTTGGCTGCTGGGGCCTCTTCCTCTTTCGTACCTGCCTGAACCTTGCCGCCGCGCAGCAGGGTTTGCAGCACATCGCGCTGCTCTGCCAGGTAGAATGCCAGACTCTCTTGCTGCTCTGGCGCCAACTCGATCGGGGCGCCAGCCAACAGGGTCATCAACTCGTCGGCCGTATCCAGCAGCTTGTCATAGGCATCGGCCTCTTTTTTGCTGGCAAAGGTCATTTTTTCCACTCCCCCACGAACAACCACATATTTGATCTCGACAGCCATGATGGCCTCCTCTTGGTGATGATGGATAGAGTATATGTATGGATATACAGTATTGCAAATAACCTCACCGGAAAAGAGTTCGCCGGGGTTTAGCGACAAAAGCCGCGCTGGATCAAGCTGTCTCAAAGTGCCATTTGACTTCCACGCCTGACTGGTCGGATCATGGCCTTATGACGATCGTACGACACCTGTTTATCCTGCTGATGGTAGAGGTGCTGCTCCTCGGGAGTATCGCCCACTTGGTCGTGGGACTCCCCTGGCTGCTGACCCTGCTGTTTGTGGTGTTTGCCCTGCTGGGGTTGCGCTGTCTGGTGGTGCTCGGCAGCTGGCTGTTTACCCGTTTCTACCCCTCCCCGGTTATCGGCCCCTGGCGCAGGGTGAAGATGATGGCGCAGGAGATGCTGGCCTACCTCTACACCTTCACCTTGCTCTTGCCATTCGAGCCTTTGTTGATGGCACCCGATCGGCTGCGGCCATGCCAGCGTCCCGTATTGCTGGTACATGGTTACGGTTGCAGTCGCGGGATCTGGCGCACCCAGCGCGCCCGGCTGGAGGCCGCAGGCCATGTGGTCGCTACCATTACCCTGATGCCACCATTTGGTCATATCGATGAAATGGTGCCGCTGCTGGCCACCCGGATTGACGATGTGCTGGCGCAGACCGGGGCTGACAAGCTGGTGCTGGTCGGTCACAGCATGGGGGGGCTGGTCTGCCGCGACTATCTGGCTATCCATGGTGGTGACAAGGTCGCGCACCTGATCACCCTGGCTACGCCTCATCAGGGGAGTCAGCTTGCCGCCCTTGGGCTTGGGGCCAATGCCCGCGAGATGGAGCCCGGTTCCGGCTGGTTGCAGCGTTTTGCCTCTGTGCCGCTTTGCGTGCCCGGCATCTCGGTGCGCACCAGTCACGACAATGTGGTGATGCCGCAGGAGCGACAACGATTGGCGGGAATGGAAGATATCGAGTTGCCTGCCATTGGCCATCTCTCTCTGCTCTACTCCCGCCGCACGACTGATCTGCTGATTGAGTTGTTGTCCCGAGTCTGACCCTCCTTATTCGTCCTTCAACTGTTGTTCCAAATAAAACAGGGGCCTGATTGCTCAAGCCCCTGTTGATCTCTTTATCCCATCACCCGGTTAGAAGTGGATACCCTTGATCAGGGTCGAGACGGCAACCTGATCTGCGGTGGCTTTGGATTTGTCGCCATCCTTGGGATCGGCAAAGGTGCGGAAGCTGGTGTTCATGATCACCTGCGCAACACGAGGTGCCAGGGCATGCACCACCTGACCAAACACCCCGAGGCGTGTGGCCAGTCGCACATGCTTGTTGATGATGGTATCGCACACCAGATCGGCCGCCTCTTCCGGCGTCATCATCGGCACCTGCTCATAGACCTTGGTCGGCGCGACCATCGGCGTTTTCACCAGCGGCATATTGATGATGGAGAAGCTCACCCCTTTATCGGCAAACTCGGAGGCGGCGGTACGCACCCAGGCATCGAGGGCAGACTTGGAGGCAACATAGGCGGAGAAGCGCGGCGCATTGGTCAACACCCCGATGGAGGAGATGTTGATGATGTGCCCTTTTTTCTTCTCGATCATGGTGGGCAGTACCCCCATGATCACCTTGAGCGCACCGAAGTAGTTGAGCTGCATGGTGCGCTCCAGATCGTGGAAGCGATCGAAGGAGTCCTCGATGGAGCGGCGGATGGAGCGGCCGGCATTGTTGACCAGAATATCGACGCCGCCGCGATCGGCCACGATGCGAGCGGTGATCTCCTCGGCTTGCGCCAGATTGGCGAGATCCCCCTGATAGATCTCGATGGTCAGCCCCAGCTCGGCAAACTCCGCTTTAGTCTCGGCAATCTTCTGCTCGTCGCGAGCGATGGTAACGACGTTGGCCCCCGCACCCGCCAGCTTGCGCGCGGTTGCACGGCCGATACCAGAGGTGGCTCCGGTCACCAGCACCACCTTGCCTTCTACCCGACCACGCAGGGAGCGATCGATGAAGAGCTCCGGGTCGAGGTGGCGCTCCCAGTAATCCCATAACCGCCAGGCGTAGCTGTGCAGCGGTGGCACTTCGATACCGGTCCCTTTCAGTACCCGCTGGGTTTCGCGACTGTCGAAACGGGTGGGATAGCTGATAAGGCGGAACACATCCTTGGGCAGACCCAGATCGGCGATGGCGGCATCGCGGATGCGGCGCACCGGCGCCATGGTCATCAGCATGGCGGTCAGGTGGCGGGGAATGAAGTTAAAGAGAGAGGCGTTGATGCGGATCGCAGGCTCCGGCGCATGGGCGGCGCGGGAGAAGGTGCTCAGCATGTCGCCGACCCGCATCGGGTTGGGGTCGGTCAGGTGGAAGGTTTTGTTCTCCTCGCCCTCCTGATGGGCGATATGCTCCATGGCATCGACCACAAAGTTGACCGGCACTATGTTGATGCGCCCGCCCTCAACCCCGATGGCTGGCATCCAGGGCGGCAGCAGACGGCGCAGTTTCTGAATGGTCTTGAAGAAGTAGTAAGGGCCGTCGATCTTGTCCATCTCGCCGGTATTGGAGTCACCGACAACGATGCCCGGGCGGTAGACCCGCCACGGAATGGTGCACTCGTTTCGCACAATCCCTTCCGCTTCGTGCTTGGTCTGGAAGTAAGGCATGTCGAGGTGCTCGGCTTCATCGAACATGTCCTCGCGAAACAGACCGTCGAACAGGCCCGCTGCAGCGATGGAGCTGCAGTGATGGAACTGCCCCGTCCCCAGCCGCTCGGCAAGTTGAACAGCCTGACGGGTCCCTTCGGTGTTGACCTGCTGCTGGATCCCTGCCTTGGCGTTGAGGTCATAGATAGCAGCCAGATGGAAGAAGTGGTCGATCTTGCCGATCAACTGCTCCTGCATCTCGATCGATACCCCCAGCAGCGGTTGCGTCATGTCGCCAAAAACCGGGACTGCGCGCGATTCATCCACATTCCAGAATGCAAATAACTCCGGCAATTTATCCTGATGAGAGGCCCGCATCAGAAAATAGACGATACAGTCGGGATGCTGTTGGAATAACTTTTTGATCAATCGACGCCCGATAAAACCACTACCGCCAGTAATGAAATAGTTCATAAAGAGAATCCTGCTACTGATTAGGGTGTTACTAGGTTGTTAGATATATCACGATTCATATGGGAATCCGCAATTTGATTGTCGGTTCGTGAGCAAACCCTAATTTCGGTGGTGTGCCTGTTCCGTTATTAGGTAGAACCCTCTATTTTTTGTCCCTAGACTGAAGTTGAAAAATCAGTAATGCCACAACCCGATTGCAGTTTCGTTGTCGCCATTACATTTAACTGTCGTTATTCAAGGAGAAGATCATGGCTAAGAAATTGAAAGCGCTGGCAGGGTCAGTGACCGACAACCAACTCACCTCCACCATCAAGGAGTCCACCCAGCAGATCTGGTTGGCGGGTCTGGGTGCCTATGCCAAGGCGCAGGAAGAGGGTGGCAAGATCTTTGAAGCGCTGGTGCAGGAAGGTGAAGCGCTGCAAGCAAAAACCCGTCAGAGCGCAGATGAGAAGATTGCCGCTGTGACCGACAAGACCGCCAATACCTGGGGTCGTCTGGAGCAGGTGTTTGAAGATCGCGTGGCCCGCGCTGTGGCCAGCCTCGGCATTCCGACCCGCAAGGATATCGACAAGCTCTCCAAGCGCATGGCCGAGCTGACCGATGTGGTCCAGCAACTGCTGGATGCACAGGAAGAAGAAGCCCCGGCCGCAGAAGCCAAACCGGCTGCCGCCAAAAAGCCCGCTGCCCGCAAGCCTCCGGTAAAGAAGGCACCGGTAGCCAAGGCTAAAGAGGCCGTGGTTGAGCAGGCCGCCGATCTCCTCTCCGCTGCAGAAGATGCAGTCAAAGAGGTGAAGGCCAAGGCCGAGAGCGTTCTGCCCTGATCCCTCGCGGTGACGGAAGGTGATTGATACCGGCCCATGCCCTGCGCTGGGCCGGTCTTGTCATGGTGAATGTCATGGATAGGGAGGCGACGCTATGAGTACCATCGCAATTGCCCTTGCTGGCGGCGGGCCCCTCGGCGGCATCTACGAGATCGGTGCCTGCGCTGCCCTCTCTGACAGCATCAGTGGCTTGCGCCTTGACCATGCCGATATCTATGTCGGCGTCAGTTCGGGGGCCGTGGTGGCATCGGCGCTGGCCAACGGCATCTCGCCGGCTAAGCTGGTGCGGATCCTGCTCAGCGATGATTCGGGGGAGATGTTTGACCCGGCCACCTTGCTGCGCCCCGCCTTTCGTGAATACGCTGACCGTCTGACCTCGATCCCACCACTGGCGTGGCAGAGCCTGACCTACTATCTGGCGGCGCCCTGGAAACGCAGCCTGTTTGAATCGCTGCAGGGGCTCTCCAAGGCCATTCCGACCGGACTGTTCGACAACCGCGGGGTGGATCGCACCCTGACCCAGTTTTTTTCTCGTCCCGGCCGCAGCAACGATTTCCGCCAGCTGCGCAGCCGACTGTTTGTGGTCGCTACCGAACTCGATACCGGCCATCCGGTCGCCTTCGGCAGCCCGGGGCTCGATGACGTGCCCATCTCGGCGGCGGTACAGGCGTCGGCCGCCCTGCCCGGCCTCTTTCCCCCTTCATTGATTAACGGGCGTTACTATGTGGACGGGGCGCTGATCAAGACTCTGCACGCTTCGGTAGCGCTGGAAGAGGGGGCGGATCTGGTGTTCTGCATCAATCCGCTGGTGCCCTATGATGCGGACATGGCCGCCGGCGCGCCGACCAATCTGGTGGACAGCGGTCTGCCGGTGGTGCTGGCCCAGACTTTTCGCGCCATCATCCACTCCCGCATGCATGTGGGGATGGATCGCTACAGACACCAATATCCCGACGCCGATGCCCTGCTGTTTGAGCCCTCTTCAGCCGATGGCGAGATGTTCTTCACCAATGTGTTCAGTTATCGGGATCGTCGTCGCCTCTGCGAGCACGCTTACCAGCATACCCGCCGCGATCTCTGGCAGCGCCGTGACGAGCTTGCGCCGGTGCTGGCCAAGCATGGCCTAGAGCTCAATCTGGCCGCGCTGGCCGATGAAGATCGCACCCTGCTGGCCCCCGGCATTGGCTCGGTCGCCGCCCTCGACAAGTCGCTGGAGCAGTTGCAGCACTGGCTTGCCAAACGCTATCGCCACGGCGTGCGCCGTTCATCACCAAAGGAGTAGCATGGATCGCAAACCCAAACGCCGTACCCGGGAGCGGATCCTGACCACTGCCCTCGCCTGCTTCAATCGACAAGGGGAACCCAGCGTCACCACCTCGGCCATTGCGGCCGAGATGGAGATCAGCCAGGGCAATCTCTACTACCACTTCCACAACAAGGAGGAGATCGTCAACGCCCTGTTCTGCGAATTTGAACAGCAGATGGATCGCCTGCTGGAGGCGGTCAGCACCCCGTCCGATGAGCCAGAAGATATCTGGCTCTTTCTCCACCTGATGTTTGAAGCCATCTGGCAGTACCGTTTCCTCTACTACGATATCGCGACCCTGATGAGTGGTTATCATCAGGTAGAGCACCGCTTTTCCGCCCTGCTGCGCCGCAAGGAGCAGACTGCCATCGCCATTTGCAACCATCTGCAAACGGTCGGGCTGATGGAGGGCACGGCGCAACAGATGCGCACGCTGGCGGCCAATGTGGCGCTGGTGGGCACATTCTGGATCTCTTATCAGCGGGCACTGCACCCCAAGGCGGACGCCGATATTGCCCTCGGCGTCTTTCAGGTGATGCAGCTGGTCGCACCCTATTTGCGGGCCGATGCTCGCGCTCATTTGGGCGCCCTCGCCCACCACTACACCGACAAGGTTTGATTCACATGCTACAGGGAGAACAAGCATGACCACTTCACAACTCGAATTTGTCACCTTCCCCTACGCGGATGCGGCCTATGACTATGCCGGCCAGAAGCTGGCGGACAACTGGGATCGCCTCCATCAGGGGGATGCCGAACCCTGGCCCGAGGATGAACAGGTACAGGATGCCTGGCGGGCCTATCATGCCGGGGATTTTGCCCGGGCCGTCGCCCTTGGCGAAGCGGCCGGTGAGGCGGGCCTCAATGTGGCGAACAAGGCACTGGTGATCCATGCCAGCTATCTGCTGGAAGACAAGTATGCCAAGCGCGCCGCCTTCGAGCGGGCGGCCAGCCATGCCGAGAAGCTGCAAAAACGCCAGCCTGACAATGCCAACGCCTGGTACTTCCACGCTCTGGCCCTCGGTCGCTACAGTCAGGTCATTTCCATCTCCAAGGCCCTCTCGCAAGGAATTGGCGACAAGATCAAGGCAAGCCTTGAGAAGACTCTGGAGCTGGCGCCAGATCACGCCGAGGCCCATATTGCCTTTGGCGCCTGGCATGCGGAGATCGTCGACAAGTTGGGGGCCATGATCGGCGGCCTCACCTATGGCGCCAAGAAGGAGGAGTCCGAGCGTCACTTCAAGGAGGCGCTGGCGCTGATCCCCGACTCGGCTATCGCCCGCATGGAGTACGCCAACGCTCAGGTGATGCTGCACGGCAAGAGCCGCCTGAAAGCCGCCGAAGCCCTCTATGCCGAAGCGGCCGAGTGCGAACCCATGGATGCCATGGAGCGCCTCGATGTGGAGGCGGCGCGCGAAGAGTTGGAGGATTAACCGCCACTCTTGCCACGGATAGACAACAAAACAAGAGGCCAACCCGCGGGTTGGCCATCTTTTATGATGGGAGCTGACCGGTTGGCTACGCCGTCACTGGTTGCTCAAGTGCACACTCAACCGAGCAGCGCATCCAGTCCGTTGGGGTCAAACAGTAGCTCCGGCTCCATCAGCACCAGCAACAGCAGTTGCTCGAACTCCACCGCAAACCGCTCGACCACCCGATCCGGGTCCGGTACCAGCTTCTTGTCGGTGATTAGGCCCAGTTGCACCTTGTGATCGTAAGAGAGGATGGAGACGCCGACGCCGATATCCCCCGATTGCGGCACCCAGAACAGCGGCTGACGCAATTTTGCTCCAGCCAGATAGAGGGTCTGCTGCGGGCCGGGCACATTGGTGATCACCGCGCTGGCCTTGGCCGTGAGCAGCTCGACGGCCTGCTGTTGCACCGCATTGGGGGCCATGCCAAGGGCATGTAACAAGTTGAGCACCACCACGGGTTGCAGCGAGGTGCGTAGCGCCTGCATCCGGTCACGCACGGTATAGAGCCGCTGCAACGGGTGTTCAACATCCAGTGGCAAGTCCAGGGCCACCAGCCCGAAGCGGTTGCCAAGTGCCCCCTCATCGTCCGGTGCACGCATATTGACTGGCACCAGGGCGCGGATCTTGACCTTGTTGGCATCATCCCCCTTCTCCTGCAGGTAGTGGCGAAACGCCCCTGCGGTGGCGGCGATCAGCAGATCGTTGACCGAGCAGCCCAGCACCTTGCCCACCGCCTTGATATCCGGCAGATCAATTTGCTCCGACCAGGCCACCCGCTTGGTGCTGGTGGTTTTGCCCCGCAGGCGGCAGGGTGAATCATCACCGAGGGTGGCGATATTGCACAGCTCGCTCGCCACATCCCGCCCGGTCTTGAGGTAATCCACCGCCTTGGTGGGATGGGTGACCACTTCGACATATTTGGACCAGAGGCTACCGGTCAGTTTGAGACCAGCCCGCACCAGACGGCTACCCTGGTGGCAATCCTCCTCATCCTCGTCATCGCTGTCATCCAGTGGCTCCGGTGACGGTGGTCGCGGCGCCCCTTCCGGTGTGTTATCCATCATGGTCAGCATGGCCCGCACCAGCGAGAAACCATCGCCCATGGCGTGGTGAATGCGCACCACCAGCGCTTGCCCACCCAGCGACGTGTCGGTCAGGTGCATATCCCACAGGGGGCGCTGGTGGTTGAGCGGCGTCGAGGCGAGATCGGCCACCAGCTTCTCCAGCTCCAGCTTGCCCGCTTCACCCGGCAGGATCACTCGCTTGAGGTGCTGATCGAGATCGAAATCGGGATCATGACGCCAGTAGTAGGAGCCCCCCTCCAGCACGGCCCGCTGGTGGAAGCGGGGTTGCACCGAAATGGTATGGCGCAATCCGGCCCGCAGACGCGCTTCATCAAGCTCCCCTTCAAACATCAGGACACCGATGATCTGCATCAGGTTGTTGGGTCTGTCCATGCGTAACCAGGCGGTATCGACGCAGGAGATAAATTCACTCAGTGGCATGGTTGTTTCCCTACAAAATGAATTTACCGAGGCGGCAAATTGCTCCTGTCTTCATATCCGGATGAAGACTTGATGCAATCAGAATGACATTAATGAGTGCCGACTCGAAATATGAAATAAAGATGAAAGATTACTTGCAAAATAGAATCGAGACCTCGCTGGAGAATAAATCTGACAAACCATATGGCTTACCAACTTATTTCAAACAGCCATCGTTTACAGCTGATTTATTTAAAACCAGTGCAACGAAGAGTTTCAAACACGTTTGGGGCAAGGTAAGCGATTGTCGACATAATCGAGGATCTCTTGCTCCAGTACACTGCGTACTGGCAACAGCATCAAACCAAGATGCACTTCCAGTTCCAAGGTATCTTCGTCCAGGGTGAGAGTGCCATGTACCCCTGAGCCGCGAAAACGAAGCTCGGTCTCCTCTTCATCTGCCCATTCGCAATCGAGTTGATAGCTCTCGCTCATGTCCGCAGCGATGGCTTCGGCCGCGATCCGAGCGGCGGCCAATCCCAGCGGATGCTGACGGCTGATCTGGATGGTAGAGAGTGCGCTGCTGCCAGCGAGCGAGTTGAAGAACATGGTCGTTACTCTGGGTCATAAGTTAGTTATTGATATTAAACACATGTTCACAACAAATGAAAGGATGGTTCACATAAATGGGACTCACTTAACAGAGTCGAGAGGGATGCAGGCCATCAGCGGGGCATGGCATTTATTCCCTCCCCCGTGCGCGCTACACTTGTCACGGAACGGTCAGCAAAAGCTGCTTATTTTTCATTCATTTGTATCTTCGTATCACCGAATCCCCATCAATGGGCCCAAGGCCAGAGAGCTGTAGATGACGCATCAAGAACATGCCCACGACGACGATAGCACCCTGGGTCGGCTCTACCGCCAGCTCAAGCGGGTTGCAGCCTTGCGCGAGCAGATGCGTGCCCACCCGGAAGATCAGCAGGATCGGGATCGGCTACGCCAGTGGCAGGCCGACCGGTTGGGGCGAACCCATCGTGATCTGCTGGAGAGTGACCGCTACGGCCCTGCCGCCGAGTTCTTCCTGACCGACCTCTATGGCCCGGGGGATTGCGCCCGCCGCGATGCAGATGTGATGCGGGTGATGCCGACCGCCGAGCGGTTGTTGCCGGAGTCCGGTCTCAAGGTGCTGGCGCAGGCGATCGAGCTCGACGCTCTCTCCGAAGAGCTGGATTACCTGATGGTGGTGGCGCTGCGGCGCATTGATGGCATTGCTCCCATCACACCGGACCATTACACCATCGCCTATCGTGCCGTAGGTGAACAGGCGCGCCGGGAACATCAGATTGCGCTGGTGAGCGAGCTTGGCATGACGCTGGACAGGCTGGCGAGAAAACCACTGCTGGGGGCGACCCTCAAGCTGGTGTCAGGTCCCGCCCATCTGGCGGGGCTTGGCGAGCTCTTCTCCTTTGTCGAGCGCGGCTATCAGGTGTGTCATCAGATGGGGTGTGCCAACGAGTTTCTCGAAACCATCGCCAGTCGCGAGACGGCCATCATGACGGCGCTTTTTAACGGCGACAGCCGTGTGCTGGGGTGAGGCTTATCGAGGGATAAGCCGCCAGAATAACAAAGCGGGCCGATGAGCCCGCTTTTCGTTTATCACTGTTTGCCGATATGTTGGCCAATGCAAGACCGGTCAGATCACCAGCAGATCCATAAAGGCGTGTACCGGGGTGGCGGCAAGACGCGGCCCATCCTGACAGAGGGCCAGAATGTCGCTGACCCGTTTGGCCGGGAAGCGGGTGGCCAGATTGTGTTGGAATTTCTCCACCAGCAGCGGGATCCCCTCCTCCCGACGGCGACGATGGCCGACCGGGTACTCCACCTCCACCTTGGCAGTGTGAGTGCCGTCCTTGAAGAAGATCTGGATGGCGTTGGCAATGGAGCGTTTGTCCGCCTCCAGATATTCGCGGCTGTAGCGTTTATCCTCTTGTACCACCATCTTGCTACGCAGCGCGTCGATGCGGGGATCGGCGGCTACATCGTCCTCGTAATCCTCGGCGATCAGGCGACCGAAGATCAGCGGTACTGCCACCATGTACTGCAGGCAGTGATCCCGATCGGCCGGGTTGTTGAGGGCGCCGACCTTGCTGATGATGCGAATGGCCGACTCATGGGTGGTGAGCTCGATGCGGTCAATCTCGTCGAGCCGCCCCTTCACCTGCCCATGCAGCTTCATGGCGCACTCTACCGCGGTCTGGGCATGGAACTCGGCGGGATAGGAGATCTTGAACAGCACGTTCTCCATCACATAGCTGCCGTATCCCTGATGCAGGGCGAACTGGTTGCCCTTGAATAGCACGTCGTAAAAACCCCATTTGGGCGCGCTCAGTACGCCGGGATAGCCCATCTCGCCGCTCATGGTGATAAGGGCGAGGCGCACTGCGCGGGAGGTGGCATCCCCCGCCGCCCAGCTCTTGCGCGACCCTGCATTGGGGGCATGACGGTAGGTACGCAGGCTCTGGCCATCGACCCAGGCCTGGGAGACCGCATCGATCACCTGATCGCGGGTGCCCCCCAGCATATGAGTCACCACGGCGGTACTGGCGACCTTGACCAGTACCACGTGATCGAGACCGACCCGATTGAAGGAGTTCTCCAGCGCCAGCACACCCTGAATTTCGTGGGCTTTAACCATGGCCACCAGCACATCGCTCATGGTGAGCGGCGCCTTGCCCTCGGCCACGCGAGTACGGGAGAGCCAGTCGGCAGTGGCGAGAATACCGCCCAGATTGTCGGAGGGATGACCCCACTCGGCGGCCAGCCAGGTGTCGTTGTAATCGAGCCAGCGGATGATGGCACCGATGTCCCAGGCTGCCTTGACGGGGTCGAGGCAGAGCTGGGTACCGGGCACCCGGGCACCATGGGGCACGACAGTACCGGGTACGATGGGGCCAAGGTGCTTGGTACACTCGGGGAAGCGCAGGGCCAGCAGGCCACAGCCGAGCGTATCCATCAGGCAGTAACGGGCGGTGTCGAGAGCCGCCTTGCTGGTAATGGGGTGGTTGCAGACATAATCGGCAATATCGACCAGCACCTGATCGGGGTCTGGTCTGTGGTTGACGTCGACGTTGGCGGACATCGTGACTTCCTTATCGTTGTTGTAGAGAGACAAAGTGACGGGGGGCCGGGCCGACATAATCGGCGCTCGGACGGATGATCCGGTTGTGCTCGCGCTGCTCCATCACGTGGGCGCACCAGCCGGTGACCCGCGAGCAGACGAAGATGGGGGTGAACAGCTTGGTCGGGATCCCCATGTAGTGATAGGCGCTGGCGTGGAAGAAGTCGGCGTTGGGAAAGAGCTCTTTCTCCTCCCACATCACCTTCTCCGCCTCGCAGGAGACGCGATAGAGGCGATCATCACCCACCGCCTCGGCGAGCTTGGCCGACCACTCCTTGATGATGACGTTGCGCGGATCCGAGGTGCGGTAGATGGCGTGGCCAAAGCCCATGATCTTCTCCTTGGCCGCCAGCTTGGCCAGCAGTTCGCGCCTTGCCTGCGTCTCGTCTTGCCAATCTTCGATCATCGCCATGGCTGCCTCGTTGGCCCCGCCATGGAGCGGGCCGCGCAGGGTACCGATGGCGGCGGTGATACAGGAGAACATGTCGGAAAGGGTCGAGGCGCAAACCCGCGCCGCAAAGGTGGAGGCGTTGAACTCATGCTCGGCGTAGAGGATGAGAGAGACATGCATCACCCGCCGCTCCAGCTCGCTCGGTGCCTTCTGGTGCAGCAGCGCCAGAAAGTGGCCACCGATACACTCCTCGTCGCTGTCGAGGGCGATACGAATACCTTCATGGCTGAACTTGTACCAGTAGATCAGAATGCCCGGAAAGGCCGCCAGCAGCCGATCCGCCACTTCATGCTCATGCTCGAAACCATCTTCCGGTTCCAGATCGCCGAGCATGGAACAGCCGGTGCGCAGCACATCCATGGGGTGAGCATCGGCGGGAATGCGCTCCAGCACTTCCAACAGCGGCTGGGGCAAAGTGCGCAGGCGACACAGTTCGCGCTTGTAGGCGTCAAGCTGCTGCTCACCGGGCAATTCCCCCTTGAGCAGCAGATAGGCGACCTCCTCGAACTGAGCGCTGTCGGCCAGCTCCTTGATGTCATATCCGCGATAGGTAAGACCGGTGCCGCTCTTGCCTACTGTGCAGATACTGGTCTCCCCTGCGCTTTGACCGCGCAGACCGGCCCCGCCCAACGGTTTTTGCTGTCCCATAAGCTGCCTCCTATTCCTTGGCTGTAAACAGACGATCCAGTGTCTGCTCGTAGTGGTGATATCCGAGGAAGTCGTAGAGCGACTCCCGGGTCTGCATGGTCTCCACGACGGCCCGTTGATGGCCATCCTGGCGAATATGGTGATAGACGTTGAGGGCGGCCTGATTGGCTGCGCGGTTGGCACTTAATGGGTAGAGCACCATGTCGACCCCGTAGGCGGCCAGTTGCTCTTTGTCAAACAGCTCGGTTTTGCCGAACTCGGTCATGTTGGCGAGGATCGGCACTTTGGCCGCCAGCTTGAACTGGTCGTACTGGGCAAGCTCGGTCACCGCTTCGGCGAAGATCATGTCGGCACCGGCGGCCACATAGGCAGCGGTGCGTTCAAGAGCAGACTCCATCCCCTCCACCGCCAGTGCATCGGTGCGGGCCATGATGACGAACTCGCTATTCTCGCGGGCATCTACTGCCGCCTTGATGCGATCGCACATCTCCTCAAGCGTGACCACCGCCTTGTTGGGACGATGACCACAGCGCTTCTGGGCCACCTGATCTTCCATATGGACGGCGGCAACTCCGGCTCGCTCGAACGCGCGAATGGTGCGGGCGATATTGAATGCCCCGCCCCAGCCGGTGTCGATATCGACCAGTAGCGGCACTCGGGTCGCTGCGGTGATCCGTTCGGCATCGATCAGCACGTCGTTGAGGGAGGTCATGCCGAGATCCGGCAAGCCATAGGAGGCATTGGCTACTCCGGCGCCGGAGAGATAAAGAGCTTGAAAACCGCTGCGTTCGGCCATCAGCGCCATATAGGCATTGATGGTGCCGACGATCTGCAGGGGATGTTCATTGGCAAGGGCGGTGCGAAAGCGCAGGCCTGCCGAGGGGGGCAAACTGGACATCATGACTCCTTTCACCTGTCTAGTCTGGCTATCTAATATCACGTTTACGTTAACGTCAATTATACTTTCGTAACATTCCGGCCGCAGGCAAGACAGGAAACCGGTTTTAGGGTAAATTTCACCAATTCCTTCAACAGGTTGAATTGTATGATGGAGCCCGGTTCCGTGATTGTCTGTCCGGCGTGCGACTTGCTGATCCAGCGCAAAGCGCTGCCGCTGCGTCGTCATGCCCACTGCCCGCGATGTCACCAGCATCTCTATGGCCGTTATGCCTTTCGTCCCTCCCAGTTGATGGCCCTGACCATCACCGGATTTCTGCTGCTGCCCTCCGCCTTTTTTGAGCCGTTGATCTATCTGCGGCTGGCGGGGGTCAACACCGATGCCGACCTGCTGCGCGGTATCCTGGTGCTGTTTGGCGAAGGTGAGTTTTGGGTGGCCTCTTTGGTGCTTTGGTGCGCCGTACTGGCACCGGTGGGGTTATTGGCGGGGATCTTTGTGCTGGCTTCGGGTCTGGCCAAACGTTGGCACATTCTTCCCGTCACCTTGAAGCTGGTCGAGGTGTTTCGCCACTGGGCCATGCTGGAGGTCTATATCGTCAGCCTGCTGGTTGCCCTGTTCAAACTGATCGACATCGCCGATGTGCGCCTCGGTGGCGGCTTGCTCAGCCTCGGTATTCTGATGCTGCTCAACATGACCCTGCTGATCCTGTTTGACCCCGCCCCCTACTGGGCGCGGATCCCGTTAAAGGAGCCGGAACATGACCAGCGCCCGTGAGATGGGGCTCTGCCGCTGCCATACCTGCGGTCTGCTGGTGCGCTATCAAACAGGGGCAGTCTGCCCCCGTTGCAGCAGCAAATTGCAGGTGCGCATTCCCCGCTCCCTCGCCTGGTCGTGGGGCTTGCTGGCGCTCGCCACCTTCATGTTGTTGCCTGCCAATCTGTTGCCCATAACCCATTTCTACAACAAGGGGTTGCTGCAGTCAGATACCATCTTCAGCGGTATCATGATGCTCTATCGCAGCAAAATGAGCGGGATTGCCACCATAGTCCTCACCGCCAGCATACTGGTACCCGTGGGCAAGATATTGGGGTTGGGCTGGATCTGCTGGCAGTTGCAGCGAGCCAAGCCGGTGCGGCGCAAGCGCCAGCTGGTGATGTATCGGGTGATCGATTTTATTGGTCGCTGGTCAATGCTGGACTTGTTCGTGATTTCGCTGATGGTGGCACTGGTCGATCGGGGGGTGCTGCTGAGTGTTCGCGCAGGCCCGGGGGCCACCGCCTTTGCCGGTGTGGTGGTGCTGACCATGATGTCGGCCCGCATGCTCGATACCCGCTTACTGTGGGACAAGGCGGCCCGTTGATGATTTCTCTGTTTTTGTCTGATGTGCTGTTTAATCCAGCCAATAAGGAGTCACTATGATCGGGGCTGAACCCGTCATCGAAAAGCGCCGCTGGTTATCGCCGGTCTGGCTGTTACCCCTGATAGCCCTGCTGCTGGCGGGTGGCTTTCTCTATCAGCAGGTATTGAGCCGTGGCCAGCTTATCCAGATCAACTTCGCCCAGGGCAACGGCATCTTGCCGGGCAAAACCCAGATTCGTTATCAGGGGGTGGCCATCGGCGTGGTGCAGGAGCTGGAGCTGGCTGAAGATGGCCGCAAGATTGCGGTGATGGCCAAGATTGACAGCCGTGCCAGACCGCTGATCCGCAAGGGATCCGACTTCTGGCTGGTGAGCCCCAAGGCGTCGCTTACCGAGATCTCCGGACTCGATACCCTAGTCTCCGGCAACTACATCAACCTGCAACCAGGGCGTGAAAGCAATCCGCTGGAGGAGACCTTTGATGCACTGGAGGGCCCTCCCCCCGGCTATCAGGCTCAGGGGCGGATGCTGCACCTGACCGCCGATTCGCTGGGTTCGGTGGGGATTGGCGCCAAGCTCTATTTCCGCGGTATCGAGGTGGGCAGCGTCATCAATACCCGCCTGGGTCAGGACAACCAGAACGTCATTCTGGATCTGGTGATCGAGCCGCGTTTCGAGCATCTGGTCAAAGCTGATACCCGCTTCTGGAATATCAGCGGTATCAAGGGCTCCTTCAGTCTGGCCGGGGTGAGCGTGGAGGCTGGCAGCCTCACCTCCATCCTGAGCGGCGGCATTGCCTTTGACTCGCCCAAAGATTCACCGGAGCCGGAGAAGGGACAGACTTTCGTCCTCTATAAAGGGCTGGCGGAAGCGGCACGCGGTGCGCGTATCGACATTGCGGCTGGCGATCTTCCTGTCAAGGAGGGGATGCCCATCCTCTATGAGGGGATCGAGATTGGTCGTATCGACCCCATTCGCCTGACCGACAAAGGCCGCGTAGTCACGGCATTGATCAATCCTGAACAGGCCTATCGCATTACCGACAAGAGCCAGCTGGTGTGGGAGAGTGTCTCCCTCTCTGCGACCGGCGTGCAGCATGCAGATCGCCTGCTCTCCGGCCCGGCCATTCGCCTCGACTATGTAGCGGGCAAACCGGTACAGAAGATGACCCTGACCGATCGCGCGCCCCAGAGCGGCACAAAGGTGACGCTGCAGGCTGACGATCTGGCGGGGCTCAATCAGGATGCCCCTGTCTGGTACAAGGGATTGCAGGTGGGCCGTATCAGCCAGCTCACCCTGGATGCACGCGGCAATGCCAGCGTTGAGCTGGTGATGGCGCCGAACTATGGCCATCTGCTCAACCGTGCCCGCTTCTATCGCGCCGCCCCGTTGCAGATCGATGCCGATCTGAGCGGCATCAAAGTAGAAACCAGTCCGGCCAGTGCCTGGTTGGGGGGCGGGATCAAGCTGGTACAAGCCAGCAGTGGCGAGCGGATTAACCGTCTCTACCCGAGTCAGGAGCTGGCACTGCTCGGTACCCGTGATGCCAAGCCCCAGCGCTGGTTGCTCAAGGCAGATCAGGCCGATGGCATTGGCATTGGCTCGCCTGTGCTCTATCTGGGGCTGGAAGCGGGCAAGGTCAAACAGCTACGCGCCGCCAAAGAGGGGGTCGAGATCGAACTCGAGATTGATGGGGTCTATACTCCCCTCCTCGCCCAGCAACCCCAGTTCTGGAAAAAACCGGCCATCGACACCAAGGTGCGGGTCGATGGGGTGCAGGTCAAAGTGGGTAACCTCGGTACCCTGCTGCGCGGTGCTATCGAGTTCGATCGGTTGGCCAATGGCCGCAGCAGCCATCAACTGTTCGATTCCAGGGAGCAAGCCAAGGCCAAGGTGCGCCAGCTGTCACTGGTGGCAGAGAGCAATCCGGGGCTCGGGATTGGCAGCCCGATCCGCTATCGTGGGGTCGATATCGGCAAAATTGAAGAGATCGAGCTGGAGCCGTCTCTGGGTCAGGTGATCTTTAAGGCCGAACTCGATGGTCACTATGCCGAGCGTTTCCTGCAGTCCGGCGCCCGCTTTACTCTGGTGCAGGCCAAGCTGGGGCTGGGCGGTGTCGCTCACCTCGATACCCTGATCAAGGGGGCGTTTGTAGAGGCACAACCCGGTAAAGGCGCTGGCAAAGATCGCTTCCCCTTGAGTCAGGTCGGCCCGGTGGGTCTGGCCCTGACCCTCAAGAGCCCCTCCGTCAATGGCCTGAGCGTCGGCAGCCCGCTGCTGTTTCGCAAGATGGTGGTGGGCAGTGTCACCAAGGTAGCGCTGGCTCGGGATGGCAGCGAGGTGGTGATCGATGTCAACGTGGATCAGGAGTATGCCCATCTGGTGCGGGCCAACTCCCGTTTCTGGAATGTCTCCGGGGTCAAGGCGGATATCGGCCTGACTGGCGGCACTATCGAAGTGGAGACGGTGCAGAGCTTGCTGGCTGGCGGCATTGCCTTCAATACCCCGGAGAGAGAGATGGGTCCAACCGTCAAGGCAGGACACAGCTATCCGCTCTACGGCAAGGCCGAGAAAGAGTGGCTGGAGTGGAGTCCGCGTATCCAGCCCTGATCTGTTCCCTTTGTATCTCATCCAAGCCCGGCACAGTGCCGGGTTTTTTTATATTCCGGTGCCTGTTGATAGGGTTCAGATTCAGAATATTCTTAGCCTTGTGGTAGGATATCGCCCCTCTTTTTCGGTCAACGAGATGGCACAGTGCACGACAACACCTTCCTTCCCGATTACTTTTTACGCCACATTGCAGCCATCATGCCGGCCCATCTCTCGATGAATGAGTTTGTGGCCAGTTGTCGACGTCCGCTGCGCCGCAGCATTCGGGTCAATACCTTGAAGATAGCCGTCTCGGATTTCGTCGCCCTGATGGAGCCACTGGGTTGGCAGCTCGACCCTGTGCCCTGGTGTGACACCGGCTTCTGGCTGACCCGCAGCGACGAAACCGTCCCCCTTGGCAATACCGCCGAGCACTTGAGCGGGCTCTTCTACATTCAGGAAGCGAGCTCCATGCTGCCGGTGACGGCGCTCTTTGCCAGCGACAAGATCAAAGCGGATGGTATGTTGCTGGATGCGGCGGCGGCCCCCGGCTCCAAGACCACCCAGATCGCCGCCTTGATGAACAATCAGGGGATGTTGGTTGCCAACGAGTTTTCCAGCAGCCGGTTGAAAGTGCTCAGCGCCAATATCCAGCGCTGCGGCGTGACCAATGTGGGGATGACCCATTTTGATGCCAAGGTATTTGGCCAGTGGTTGCCGGAGACATTCGATGCCATCCTGCTCGATGCCCCCTGCTCCGGTGAAGGTACAGTGCGCAAGGATGAAGATGCGCTGCGCAACTGGAGCATCGAGAGCATCGACGAAATTGCGGCAGTGCAACAAGGGTTGCTGGAGAGCGCCTTCCATGCCCTGAAACCGGGTGGTGTGCTGGTCTACTCCACCTGTACCTTGAGTGAGCAGGAGAACCAAGCGGTTTGCCAATCCTTGCTGGACAAGTTTGGCGATGCCTTGAGTTTTGATTCGTTGGCAGACCTATTCCCTCATGCAGAGCAGGCCTGTACATCCGAGGGATACCTGCACGTTTGGCCCCAGATCTTCGATAGTGAAGGCTTTTTCGTCGCCAGATTGCGCAAGCATCACTCTGTGCCCAACACCATGTTCAAGCCTGGCAAGCTGGGTAAATTCCCCTTTGCGCCGCTTCCAGCCAAAGAGGCGGAACCCATGTTGCGCGAGATTGAAGCCAACTTCGGGGTGGCACCACAGGGTCTGCTGTTTGGCCGCAATGACGAGATCTGGCTCTTCCCCCAGCGGTTTGATCAGGTGCAGGGCAAGTTGCGTTTCGATCGCATCGGCATCAAGTTGGCCGAAACCTTCAAGAAAGGTTATCGCCTCACTCATGAGTGGGCATTGGCCTATGGCGATAAAGCGAGCAAGGGCGTGGTCGAGCTGGATAGCGCCAATGCGCGGGAATTCATGATGGGGCGGGATGTCTGGCCAGAACAGGATGCGGGCACTGGCGAGGTGATCGTCCGATATCAGGGGCACACCCTGGGCATGGGGAAATGGGTGGGGAGTCGGGTCAAGAATGCCCTCCCCCGCGAGCTGGTGCGTGACAACAATCTGTTCAATGCGTAGTGGGCCGTTCGGTGCATAAGCACTTGAACGAGTCTGAAATACCCACACTCTGGTTGAACTTTTCTTCGGATCTTGAAAAGCCTTGAGCCTTGTCTAAGCTTAAAGCAATCCGAACACCAGTTAGCGCACGGCTCTGCAAGGAGCCAATTCCCCTATGCCAGGTACAAGGAATTCGTACCTGGCTTTTTTTATCTCTTCACGTATCGCTGTTACTTCACTCTTGTGTCTATTCAACGGTCTCTTCGAGCTGTGTGGCGACTCTGTTTTCAAACGGAGGTTCTCTACCCAGCTCATGTTGGTAGAGCAGATCGATCGCCTGCTCGATGAGTGATGCCTGACTGTCTTCGAGATGAAGACCCAGTGCGGCCAATCGTTCGGCGTGGCGATTGCTGATCCAGCATTGCAGCCGGGTATGGGTCTCCTGCTTGCGTTTTACATGTTGGCGCTGCCGCTCGGCATTGTTTTGGGGCCCCGCCTCTTGCACTTCACGCCCTGTCATTTCTTGGCTCATATGTCCTTGCGATGTTTCATTTCCGGATTTGTTATCTCTCATCACATGCCATTATCCATAGGAAGATGGCCCTTCCACCTTGGGCTGCTGGCTGCACGGCAAATATATCATCAGATCAACAAGATATCATTTAACATAAAAAACGCAGTGACGCAGTTGTGTCAAAGCAAGCCATCAAGGGCATGATCGGAGAATTTATGGGCATCATCGAAGTACTCCTGCAGGGTTCGCATATCCTTGTGGCGAGTGACTTCAATGATCTTGTTCATCGGCTTGCCGGCAGTCACCGCCGAGGTGATAAAACCGCGCCGCAGGCTATGGCCACTGACGTAAAGATCGTCGATGGTTTGGCCGGTTCGCCGCTTGATCATCAGGTTGATGCCCTGGGGACCGAGTGGTTCGGCCATCAATTGGCCCCAGCGGTTCATGCGCCTAAACAGCGGCCCCTCGCTGATCCGGCTTTTGTGTAGCCATTTTTGCAGTGCCGAGACGGGACAGTAGTGCTTGCCCGGGATTAAAGCTATCTCGGTTTCATGCAACTGATGCTTGCTCGGTTTGAGGCGAAGGCGGAGCCCCTGCCCCACAAAATCGAGATCGCTCACCTCAATTCGAGCCGCTTCCGAACGGCGCAAGGCGCCACTGAACATCAAGAGCAGCAGGGTGTGATCACGCAAGCCAGCCAGATCATGGGTGTCGATGCCATCGAGCACCTGGGTCAATGGCTGTAGCGTCAGGGCGCCGGTTTTGCGTTTGCGGTTATCCCCTAACCTGACAATACCGCGCATCATCTCCTTGATTTCGGGATGTTCGGTGGGCATGGGGTGAATGCCTTTCTGCTTGAAGGCATAACGGATCCCGGCAAGCCGTCTCACCAGGGTTGCCGGTTTTCGGGGCTCGCCATTACGCAACTCCCCTTTCCCCTCTTCTTTATCCAGCCATACCCAGTCTGCCAATACGCCGTCGGCCTGATCAGCGAGAAAATTCATGATGTCGTGATGGGTCGTTTGCAGCGGATCCAGCCCGTGTAACTGGCACCAGAAGACAAAAATACGGGTATCCGCCTGATAGGCATTGAGGGTGGAATCCGCTTTTGCACTGCGCAAAAAGCGGCGTGCCCGACTATTTAGCTGTGCATCGAAAACAGTCTGCAGTGACTGATGAGCTGGATTGGACAAGGTTGGATATGCCACGGAACTCTATGATTCATATGAAGTTTGAGAGGATCTTACAGGATCCTCCACACACATCAAGTATCGATAATGAATATTATCGATACTTAGAGCATCCTACTTTAATACCCATTGACCACGCTGAATAAAGGAAACATCGGAATATCATTCAACCCGGTTTAGCAAAAACGAAAGAGTAACATTTGCAGGAAGAAGTGAGAGATAACGCAGCTCGGTGTTGATATTCAGGTGGGTAATCAGCTTGGTATTTGAAAATTAAAAAGCCCCGAATAACGGGGCTTGGGGATTATTTTTTCGCCAGCTTGAACAGTTCAAAGAAATTCCGGCTGGTGGCTTCTGCCAATTCATTGAGCGGAATATGACGCAGATCGGCAATAAACTGGGCAACGTCTCGCACAAAGGCAGGTTCGTTCTCCCTCCCCCGATGCGGCACGGGTGCAAGATAGGGCGAGTCGGTCTCGACCAGCAATCTGTCGAGGGGCAGAGCCTTGACCACTTCTTGCAGTGCAGACGCATTTTTGAAGGTGGCGATCCCGGAGATGGAGATATAGAACCCCATCGCCATCGCCGCTTGCGCCATCTCGAGGGATTCGGTGAAGCAGTGCAGCACACCGCCGACCTGATCAGCGCCCTCTTCACGCATGATCTGCAAGGTATCTTGCTGGGCATCGCGAGTGTGGATGATCAGCGGCTTGTTCAGCGCGCGAGCAACCCGGATATGTTCGCGGAAAGAGGCTTGCTGCACCTCTTTGTTCTCGGGGGAGTAGAAGTAGTCGAGTCCGGTCTCACCGATGGCCACCACACGTGGATCGGCAGCTTGCTTGAGCAGCAACTCGGCATCGACACCGCGTTCCTGATTGAGCGGGTGTACCCCGCAAGAGGCAAACACCTGGGGATAGGGCGCGATCGCCTCGAGCATGGTCGGGAACTGTGCCTGAGTCACACTGACACAGAGAAAATATCCCACGTCCAGTTTCGCGGCCTTTGCCAGTACATCAGCCAAGCTGGTCTGCTTGCTGCCATAGCTGAGGCGATCGAGATGACAGTGGGAATCAACGAGTAACATATAAAACCTTTCTGCTTGTCGGTACTTATAACCAGCGACTGAGCCAGTTCATCAGATGGATGGTGGGATTGGAGAGCTGACCCGGCTGACATGCCGCTTTCAGGGCAATCAGATCTTGTTCTGCCTCCAGCAGTTTTTCGCTGGAGTGCTGCTCCGCCAACCGTTGACTCAAGATGGCCAGATCAGGCATTGCCAGCTGATGGTGACCACATCCGGCCTGGGTTTTCAGGGCATCGCACAAGAAGAGCTGCAACCAGTGCAACCTGACCTGCGTCTCCTGACCAAGCTGGCTACACAATGCCGTCGCCTTGACCGGACTTTGACTCAGGGCGACAAACTGCTCCAGCAGTTCGCGGCGAGTACCGTCCTGTTGCTGCTCGATATAGTCGAGTACCCGCAGCGGGGCCCCCTGACAGATCCGCACCTGAGCCAGAGTGGCCTGATGACCCTGCTCGGCCAACCAGCGTACTGTTTCCCCTTCCGCAGGCAACTGACAGACATGTTTGTGACAGCGACTGAGAATGGTGGGAAGCAACCGGGAAACCTGGGAGGCAATCAGCAACAGCAAGCTGTCGCCGGCCGGCTCTTCCAGGGTTTTCAACAGGGCATTGGCTGCCGATTCGGTCATCCGCTCCGCATCAGGAATGATCACCACCTTGCCACGGCCGAGCTGGGCAGAGCCCTGCAGCCGGGTGCAGATCTCTCGAATGGCCTCGACCCCGATGGTCTTGCTGTCGCGGGTGATGGTGCCGAGATCCGGGTGGTTGCCCTTGTCAAACAGCTGGCAGGAGTGGCACTGACCACACGGCTCTCCACGATCCGGTTGTTGGCAAAGGTGCAAACGTGCCAGCCGCTCGGCCAGTTGCTCCTTGCCAAGACCGGGATCGCCCAGCAACAACCAGGCGTGGCCGAGACGACCGGACTGGGCCGTCTGGCTCAGAGCATGCCAGTCGGGGATCAGCCAGGGATACATAGCGGCTCGTTCGACAGATAGTGATCCAATGCACGCTCGATGGACGTTTTGACCTGTTCCGGCGTTTGCGCCGCATCGATCACCACAATGGAATCATCCTTGGCGGCCAGTTCGAGATAACGCACGCGGGTACGCTCGAAGAAGCTCAGTTGCTCCAGTTCGATGCGATCCAGCTCGCCACGATGGCGCGCGCGCTGCAAGCCAAGGGCTGGATCGATATCGAGATAGAGGGTGAGATCCGGCTTGAAGTTGCCGAGCACCGCCTGCTTGATGGCACCGATGAGCTGGGCATCGATACCACGGCCACCACCCTGATAGGCTTGGGAAGAGAGATCGTGACGATCCCCCACCACCCAGACACCGTCGGCCAGCGCGGGCTTGATGCGGGTCTCCACCAGTTGTACCCGGGAGGCATACATCAGCAGCAGTTCCGCCTCGATGGTGAGGCGCTCGTCGTGCACCTCTTTGACGATGGCCCGCATCCGCTCGGCCAGCGGCGTACCACCCGGCTCGCGGGTGCACTCGATCCGGTTGATGCCGTGGCGCTGCAGATAGTCGGTCACATAACGCACGGCCGAGCTCTTCCCTGCCCCTTCCAATCCTTCGATCACAATAAATTTAGACATTAGGGTTTCTTCAATATGTATTCGCGAACCGCCCGATTGTGTTCATCGAGGGTCTTGGAGAAATAGTGGGCACCGCCCCCCTTAGCGACAAAGTAGAGATAGTCGGTCGACTTGGGGTTAAGCGCAGCTTCGATGGAGGCCTTGCCCGGCATGGCGATGGGCGTGGGCGGCAGACCATCGATCACATAGGTGTTGTAGGGATTCTTGTCGGTCAGATCGCTGCGGCGAATGTTGCCATCGTAGCGATCTTTCACCCCGTAAATGACGGTGGGATCGGTTTGCAACTTCATGCCCAGACGCAGTCGATTGACAAACACCGAGGCGATCTGTGCCCGCTCGTCCGGCTGGCCGGTCTCTTTCTCGATGATGGAGGCCATGATCAACGCCTCATAGGGGGTCTTGTAAGGCAGGTTAGCCTGACGTTTTTCCCAGCTCTGCTGCAGGAAGGTCTCCATATCCTGATGGGCGCGGCGCAAGATCGAGAGATCGCTGGCATGGGTGGTATAAGCGTACGTTTCCGGCAGGAACCACCCCTCCAGCTTGCCATTCTCGATGCCGAGCTCCTGCGCCAAGTCGGCTTCGGATTGCTCAACAGTCAATCGCTCAAGGTATGGGGCGCTGGAGAGCTGCTTCTGCCAATCCTCGAAACGGGAACCTTCGACGAAGGTGAGGCTGAAGTGAAACTCCTTGCCCGATGCGAACAGAGAAAGGGTCTCCTTGAGAGGGGCCCCTTCCTGGATTTCATAGGTGCCCGATTTGATGGCCACCAGTTCGGGATGGCTGCGCAGCCAGAGCCGCACCGCCCAGGGGCTGGCTTCCCCCTCCCCCAGTTCGGCGATGAGGCGCGCCGCATGGGCGCCCTTCTCCACCGTAAAGAGCCGGGTCGGCCCCTTGTTGGTGAGCGTCTCTACCTGTTGCCATTTGTAATGTACATAGCCCCCGGCAGCGGCTACCGTCAGTGCCGCCCCCGCGAGCAGGGTGTAAAGCCGATTAAACTTCAATGACCAAACGCTCCTGTAAACGGCGACTCAATACCGCTGGGGGATAGTGAATATCCTCTATGCCATTGACCGGCACGATCCCCATCAGGGTATTGGTGAGCCACACCTCTTCAGCCTGCCATAGTGACTCCAGCGGAGCCTCTACCACACGCAACTCAATACTCATCTGTTTCAGCATCGCCATCACCTGGCGGCGCATGATGCCATCGACACCACCGCGGGCGAGATCGGGCGTAAACACCGTCTTGCCCCGACGCCAAAACAGATTGGCACTGACCCCTTCAATCAGAAAACCGCGACTGTTAAGTACTATCCCTTCGACTGCATTTCGGCTGACAAGTTCGCTTTTTAGCAATACCTGCTCCAGACGATTCAAGGTTTTAAGCCCGGCCAGCATGGGAGCATCGCCGATCCGCTGGCGGCACACCACCATCTCGATCCCCTCCTGTTGCCACTGTCCATAGTGAGTGGGAAATGGCGCCAGACTGACCATCCGGGTCGTGTGCTGACATCCGCTGCCATCATAGCCTCGCCCCCCCTCGCCGCGGGTCAGGATCACCTTGGCCACGCATTGTGGCTGGTCGGCCACAATCTCTTCAACCTCCCGGGTCAAGAGATCCCAGTCCGGTTCAACCAATCCCAGCCGGTTGTTGGCCAGCTGCAACCGTGCCAGATGGGCAGGCCACTGCAACACGCGACCCTCCCTGACCGCCATGGTGGTGAAATGACCGTCACCATAGGCCAGCCCCCGATCATGGGCCGAGATGGTATCAAGCTTCATTCCATTGATAAGCAAAGGGATCCCTCCGATAAAAAAGGCCCGATACCGGCAGTATCGGGCCTGTGTCTTTGCCCTGCGGCAAATTATACGCGTTTGAAGATCAGTGAGCCATTGGTGCCGCCAAAACCAAACGAGTTGGAAAGGGCATACTCGAAGCTGCCTGGCTTGGCCACATGGGGTACCAGATCCAGATCGCACTCATCATCCGGGTTGTCCAGGTTGATGGTGGGCGGAGCCACCTGATCACGCAGGGCCAACACAGTGATGATCGCCTCGATGGCACCCGCGGCACCCAGCAGGTGACCGGTCATGGACTTGGTAGAGCTCACCATCAGGGATTTGGCGTGCTCACCAAACACCGACTTCATGCCACGCAACTCGGCCACATCACCCAGTGGGGTGGAGGTACCGTGCGCGTTGATGTAACCAATCTGCTCGGGGGCAATGCCGGCATCCTTGATGGCATTTTTCATGGCGCGAGCACCACCGTTGCCATCTGCGGGAGGCGCAGTCATGTGGTACGCGTCACCGCTCATGCCAAAACCGACCAGCTCGGCGTAGATCTTGGCGCCACGGGCCTTGGCGTGTTCGTACTCTTCCAGCACCAGTACACCGGCACCGTCACCCAGCACGAAACCGTCGCGATCCTTATCCCACGGACGGCTCGCTTTTTGCGGCTCGTCGTTGCGGTTGGAGAGTGCCTTGGCGGCAGCAAACCCCCCCATCCCCATCGCGGTGGAGGCTTTCTCGGCGCCGCCAGCGACCATCACGTCGGCATCACCGTAAGCGATCATACGGCCAGCCATGCCGATGGCATGGGTACCAGTGGTACAGGCGGTAGTCACGGCGATGTTCGGCCCTTGCAGACCTTTCATGATGGAAAGATGACCGGACACCATATTGATGATGGTGGACGGAACGAAGAAGGGACTGATCTTGCGTGGGCCGCCGTTGACCAAGCTTTCGTGGTTCTGTTCAATCAGACCCAGACCGCCGATACCGGAGCCAATGGCCACGCCGACACGTTCGGCATTCTCTTCATTGATGGTCAGGCCGGAATCATCCAGCGCCTGCATACCGGCCGCGATGCCGTATTGAATGAAGAGATCCATCTTGCGAGCGTCTTTACGGTTGATACCGTACTGCTCGGGATCGAAATCTTTGACCAGACCCGCGAAGCGGGTTGCAAACTCGCTGGCATCAAAGTGTTCGATAAGGGAAATACCGCTCTGCCCGTTGAGCAGTGCTTGCCAGCTGGATTCGGCAGTGTTACCCACCGGGGAAAGCATCCCCAAGCCGGTCACCACGACTCTGCGTTTTGACACTGAGGTAGTCTCCGAGAGGTGTTTTGAAAAGGAACAAATACAAAAGAAGCGGCCCTTGGGCCGCTTCTTTCAGAACAGGAACTTATTCCTGATTAGCGGTGATGTAGTCGATAGCCGCTTGAACAGTGGTGATCTTCTCGGCTTCTTCATCAGGAATTTCGGTATCGAATTCTTCTTCCAGCGCCATTACCAGTTCAACGGTATCCAAAGAGTCAGCGCCCAGGTCGTCGACGAAGGAGGCAGCGTTCTTAACGTCTTCCTCTTTAACACCCAGTTGTTCGATGATGATTTTCTTTACGCGTTCTTCGATGTTGCTCATGACCTGAATTTTCCTTTAAAAATACGCTATTTGCGTCTGGTTGGGGTAGTTTATTCAATTGACGTGAGTTTGCAAGTAGCTTGCCGCTGGTCAAACCACGAAATGTGCCAAACTTCGGCGTACTATCGCAAATTTGAACAGATCTTACGACAAATTGATTACACCATGTACATCCCGCCATTAACATGCAGGGTTTCGCCGGTGATATAGGCTGCTTCATCAGAAGCCAAGAATACCACAGCTGCGGCAATTTCTTTTGGATCACCCAAACGGGCGGCAGGCACCTGACTCATGATGCCGGCACGTTGATCGTCATTCAGGGCACGGGTCATGTCGGTTTCGATGAAACCGGGAGCAACCGCGTTCACTGTGATACCACGGGATGCCACTTCCCGCGCCAACGATTTGGTAAAACCAACCAGACCGGCCTTGGCGGCAGCATAGTTGACCTGACCGGCATTGCCCATGGTTCCCACCACGGAGCCAATGCTGATGATGCGACCGTGACGTTTCTTCATCATGGCACGCAACACCGGTTTGCTCAGACGGTAAAGCGAGGTCAGATTGGTATCGATGATCTCGTTCCACTCGTCATCTTTCATCCGCATCAACAGGTTGTCACGGGTGATCCCTGCGTTGTTGATCAGGATGTCGATGTCGCCAAAGCGCGCCTTGATGGCGGCGAAGACGGCTTCGATGGATTCTTGGCTGGTCACGTTGAGTGCCATGCCACAACCATTCTCGCCCAGATAGGCGCTGATCGCCTCGGCACCGCTCTCGCTGGTCGCCGTACCGACCACTTTCGCGCCACGGGCCACGAATGTTTCGGCAATCGCACGGCCGATGCCACGACTGGCACCGGTCACCAACACAACCTTATCGGTAAAGCTCATCACTTGCTCCTGTTTACTTGATCTGGGCCAGCGCCTGCTCGAAAGAGGCGGCATCGTTGGCGTGAATACCTTCCACGCGCTTGTCGATACGCTTGGCGAGCCCGGTCAACACTTTGCCCGGTCCCATCTCGATCTCGAGGGTAACCCCCTCATTGGCCATCCGCTCGACAGTCTCGGTCCAACGAACCGGGCTGAACAGCTGACGAACCAGTGCTTGCTTGATGGCGGCCGGATCCTGTTCACAGGATACGTCGACATTATTGATGACCGCGATGGTTGGAACCTTGATCTCGATCCCGTCCAGCGCAGCTGCCAGTTTTTCTGCGGCAGGTTTCATCAGCGCGCAGTGAGACGGCACGGAGACCGGCAGCGGCAGCGCACGCTTGGCGCCCGACTCTTTCATCAGCACGTTGGCGCGCTCAACGGCCTCTTTGTGACCGGCGATAACCACCTGGCCCGGGGAGTTGAAGTTGACCGGAGAGACCACCTGCCCTTCTGCCGCTTTTTCGCAGTTGGCGGCGATGGATTCGTTATCCAGACCGATGATAGCCGCCATGGCCCCGGTGCCTTCCGGTACCGCTTCCTGCATGGCCAGACCACGCAGCTCGACTAGTTTGACCGCATCGGCAAAATCGAGTGCGCCGCTGCAAACCAGCGCCGAGTACTCACCCAGGCTGTGACCCGCCATCATGGCAGGCGTTGCCCCACCCAGCTGTTGCCAGAGGCGCCACAGGGCGACAGAGGCAGTCAGCAGCGCAGGCTGGGTGCGCCAGGTTTTGTTCAGATCTTCAACCGGACCATCCATCACCAGGGCAAACAGGTCATAACCCAGCACCTGGCTCGCCTCGGCGAAGGTCTCCTTGATCACGGCATGTTGTTCGGCCAGCTCGGCCAGCATGCCTACGGACTGGGAACCTTGTCCCGGGAAGGCAATGGCAAATTGGGTCATCATTGATTCCTTTTAGATAAGACAAAAATGAAATCGATGACGGGATGATGGGCGCACCATCCCGCCGAAGATCAGAGGCGAACCAGCGCAGAGCCCCAGGCAAAACCGCCGCCAAAGGCTTCCAGCAGAACCAGCTGACCCGGTTTGATCCGGCCATCCCGCACCCCTTCATCGAAGGCGACCGGAACGGAAGCGGCAGAGGTATTGCCGTGCTTGTCGAGGGTCAGCACCACTTTATCGAGGCTCATACCCAACTTCTTGGCGGTGGCGCTGATGATGCGGAAGTTGGCCTGATGCGGCACCAGCCAATCCAGCTCGCTCGGCTCGATGCCAGCAGCGGCCAGCGTTTCGGTTACGATCTCGCTCAGACGGGTGACCGCGACCTTGAAGACATCGTTGCCCTTCATATACATGTAGGCTTCGAGCTCGGCACCCGGCATGCCGCGACGAGGGTGCGGCAGCTTGAGCAGCTCGCCATAACGGCCATCGGCATGAAGATGGGTAGAGAGGATACCCGGCGTCTCGCTGGCACCGACAATCACAGCCCCTGCCCCATCACCAAACAGGATGATGGTGCCGCGATCTTGTGGATCGCACATGCGGGAGAGTACATCGGCCCCGACGACCAGCACATGGCGGGCGGCGCCGGATTTGACGAACTGATCGGCAATGGAGAGTGCGTAGGTGAAGCCTGCGCAAGCAGCAGCCACGTCAAAGGCAGGAATGCCCGGAACGCCGAGCAGCCCCTGCAGCTCGCACGCGGCAGCCGGGAAGGCATTTTCAGCACTGGTAGTGGCCAGCACTATCATATCGAGATCGGCAGCGGTCAGACCGGCTGCATCCAGGGCGCGCAGGGCGGCCTGGTAAGAGAGGGTGGCAACGGTTTCGTCAGCCCCGGCAATACGGCGCTCACGGATACCGGTGCGTTCCACGATCCACTCATCACTGGTCTCAACCATCTGCTCGAGATCGGCGTTGGTACGCACTGAACTCGGCAGGTAGCTGCCAGTACCCAGAATTTTGCTATGCATAGAGTTCTTATAGATCCCTGTCAGAGAAGACAGCTTCAAGGCGATCTGCTATTTGCAGTGGAAGTTGATGTTTGGCCTCTTGTGCGGCCAGCAGGATCGCATTACACAGAGCGCGCCGTTCGGCCCGCCCATGACTTTTTACCACAATGCCGCGCAATCCTAACAGACTTGCTCCGTTATACTGGTCGGGGTTCAGGTAAGAAAAACGCCGTTTGAACATAAATCCGGCGATCCGGCCAAGAAAAGTGCGTTTCTTGCGGGGATATCCGGCCAGCTGAGCCATCATCCGCACCACCCCTTCTGCCGTCTTGAGGGCGACATTGCCGACAAAACCGTCGCAGACGATCACGTCGCTGTCGCCGCTGAAGATGCGATCCCCTTCGACGAACCCGACATAATTGAGCGCGTGGCACTGACGCAGCAATTCGGCACTGTGACGCACCAGATCGTTGCCCTTGATCTCCTCCTCGCCGATGTTGAGCAAGGCAACACGGGGTGATGCAATGCCTTCTACCTTTTCGGCCACGACGGAGCCCATCACCGCAAACTGCAATAGGGTATCGGCATCGCAACTGACGTTGGCGCCAAGATCCAGCATCACGGTGCGTTTGCCGCTCAATGTCGGCAGCGCCTTGATAAGGGCAGGTCTGTCTACCCCGGGCAGGGATTTGAGCACGCACTTGGCCATCGCCATCAACGCACCGGTATTGCCAGCACTGACGCAAGCATCGGCCTCACCGGCTTTCACCAGATTGAGTACCACCCGCATGGAGGAGTCTTTCAGAGTACGCAGCGCCACGATCGGTTTATCGCCCATGCCAACCACCTGGGATGCATGTACGAAACGAACGCGGGGATTATTCAGCAAGCCATGTTGCTGCAGCAGAGAAGAGGTCTGGTGCTGGTCGCCGACCAGGATCAGTTTTAGCTGGGGTAAAAGAGACAGTGCCTGCACGGCGGCAGGCACTGTTTCCGAGGGGCCAATATCTCCCCCCATGATGTCTAGCGCGACAGTTTGCGTAGACAAAGGCAATCCTTAAGCGATTACCTTTTTACCGCGGTAGAAACCATCGGCAGTCACGTGGTGACGACGATGAATTTCGCCACTGGTCTGATCAACAGTCAGGGCAGCGGTGGTCAGCGCATCGTGGGAACGACGCATGCCACGCTTGGCACGGGTTTTACGGTTCTGTTGTACGGCCATTGTAGGCTAACTCCTAAATTCACTTACGTTTAAGCTCTTCAAGAACTGCAAAGGGATTCGGCCGCTCATCAGCAGGTTCGATTTCACCCCAGGTCATCTCCATGTTACCGCGGGGACACGCATCCAAAGAATGCATGGCTACCTGAGGCAACGAGAGGATGAGTTCATCCTCCAGGATTTGATGAAGGTCTATCTCGCCGTTTTCGTCCAACTCAATGGGCTCATAAGCTTCCGGCAGTTCTTCCTCGTTTGTTCTTTCGAACAGCGGAGTGTAGATAAATTCAGCTTCACAGAGATGCTCGAAAGTCTCTCCGCAACGTTGGCAAACCAGGTCGACCTTGGCATGGGCAGTGCCTTTCATAACGGTCAACTTCTGGACATCTTTGCCAAAGTGCAGCGATACCTCGATATCACTCAGCAAGCCAGCGGTTGATTCCTCCAGCCTGGGCATCTGCGACTTTTCCACTATCCCGACATAGTCGAGCAGCTTCAAGGCACTACGGACTGGATCAACCTTAACGGGCAACTTCACCTTTTGCATAGGGCGCGAATAATATAGGTCCAACAACTGATAGTCAAAGGAAAAAGTCCTTACCGCCGATGATTTTAACGTCACAAGTCCCTAGAATGCCGGTACCTGCTTTCATCGGTAACTCGATTATGCCACAGAATCTGATCCTCGCCTCAACTTCTCGCTATCGCAAAGCCCTGCTGGAGAAGCTTGGTCTCCCCTTTGAATGTGCCGCCCCCGATGTGGATGAGCGACCGCTGGCTGGCGAATACGCCGAGGCGCTGGTGGCCAGACTGGCTCGTGCCAAGGCTGATGCCATCGCCCAATATCGTGATCACGGCTTGATCATCGGCTCTGATCAGGTGTGTGTCTGCAATGGCCACATCCTCGGCAAACCGGGCACCATAGACAATGCCATCGCCCAGCTGATGGCGGCTCAGGGGCGCAGCGTCACCTTTTACACCGGCCTGTGCGTACTTAACGCTGCAACCAATGAGATTCATCAATTGATTGAACCGTTTACGGTTCACTTTCGCGATCTCGACGAAGCCGCCATTCGCCGCTATGTAGAGGCTGAACTGCCCCTCGATTGTGCTGGCAGCTTCAAATGCGAAGGTATGGGCATCGTACTGTTCAAGGGGCTGGAAGGGCGCGATCCTAACGCCTTGATCGGTCTGCCACTGATCGGCCTGATCGAACTGCTGGAGCGCCACGGTATTGCCCTGCCCTGATTGCGGACGAGACGAATAGATAAGCTAGATCGAGCATATAAAAAGCCCGATCAATAGACCGGGCTTCTGTTATCAATCAGATTGATGTCTCTTAAAGAGAGGCATCTATAACAGCCCGCGAAGAGCCGCCATAGAATCCACCACCGCCACTGGCCCGTGACGACTGAGGGCATCGCGGCTATCCACCCCCCAGGTGGCACCAATACGCGGCATGGCGATCGCCTCGGCCATCGCCATATCGTGAACAGAGTCGCCGCTCATTACCGCCTGCCGGGTTGACAGCCCCAGCTCATCCAGGATCTGCTCAAGCATCAGCGGATCAGGCTTGGAGCGAGCCTCATCGGCCCCGCGACTGGTTACAAACAACGGGCGCAGTCCGGTCTCATCCAATACCCGATCCAGCCCACGGCGTGATTTGCCGGTCGCGACGGCCAGTTGCACCCCTCGTGACCGCCAATCATGCAGCAACGCTCCTGCCCCGGCAAACAGCGGGCTGGGGGTGGCATCGTGCAGATAGTGATGACGATAGCGATCGATGAGTGCGGCAATCTGGCGCTCATCAAAGGCACTACCACTGCCACTGCCACTGCCACTGCCACTACTTAAAGGGAACAGACGGGACATGGCGACATCAAGGCTCAATCCGATGATCTGCCGGATCTGGGCTGGAGCAGGTACCGCCAGCTCACAATCTCTGGCGGCCCCTTGCACACAGGCAACAATCCGGCCTACCGAATCCATCAGGGTGCCGTCCCAATCGAAAATGGCGAGCCGGATATCCTGCATCAGCGTGGCAAGCCGTTGAGGAAGTTGTCGAGCTCAGGTGCCAGCGGCGCTTCTACCTGCATTTCGCGACCATCGGCCGGATGGGTGAAGCTGAGCTTCCAGGCATGCAAAAAGAGCCGTTTCAGACCTTGGCTGCGCATTTTCTCGTCAAACGCCGCTTCACCGTACTTATCGTCACAGGCGATCGGGTGACCGGCATGCAGGGTGTGCACGCGGATCTGGTGGGTACGGCCGGTGATGGGGCTGCACTCGACCAGGGTCGCTTCGGCAAATTGACGCACGATGCGGAACCGGGTTTCGGAGGGCTTGCCATCGGCACTGACCCGTACTACCCGTTCACCGGATTGCAGATCGTTTTTGCGCAGCGGCGCATTAACCACCTTGACGTGAGCCTGCCACTTGCCACGCACCAGCGCCAGATACTGCTTGCGCATGGTCTTGACGCGCAACTGCTCATGCAGGCTGCGCAGGGCGCTGCGCTTCTTGGCAACCAGCAGCACGCCGGAGGTGTCGCGATCCAGTCGATGAACCAGTTCGAGGAAGCGGGCTTCAGGCCGCAGAGCTCGGAGCCCTTCTATCACGCCAAAGCTCAGGCCGCTGCCACCGTGTACTGCCATGCCGGAGGGCTTGTTCAGCACGATCATGGCATCGTCTTCGAACAGGATCTGGCTCTCCAAACGCTGGATAACCCCGAGGTTAGCTGAAGGCAGCTCATTCTTCTCGGCAACGCGCACGGGGGGCACCCGCACCTCGTCACCTGCGCAGAGTTTGTACTCCGGTTTGATGCGCTTTTTGTTTACTCGCACTTCGCCTTTACGAAGGATGCGATAGATCAGGCTCTTGGGGACGCCCTTTAGCTGAGTCTTGAGAAAATTGTCGATGCGCTGCCCGTCATGCTCAGCTTCGATGGTGAGCAGCTGCACTTGTTGTTGTATCTGTGTCATGGCGCGGATTTTAACACTGCCAGCGCCCCTTGGCTGCATGGTTTGTTGAAAAATGGCGCCTTGCTATAAAAGAGGTTTAAATGGGATAATAAACAAGGTTTTGTCATTGTGTTCAAGCCTTGTACTAAGTGGCCAAAAAGTATGCCACCCAATCCCGAAACACCGTGTATACAAGAACATGACGGTTCCCGGGTGCGAGGTACAACGCATGGAGAACACAAACATCACCGTTTATTTGTCTCCATTTCGGCATCCTTATTCATTCCTTCTCGAGAAGTGATGACCAGAACGCCCTTAGTTTGCGCCTCATGCATACCCCAACCGGGAGGTTGCCCCAGTATGCTGAAGACCCGAGGCCGGCGCTGGCAGGACCCAGATGGAGGAAATCAAAATGACACAATAATGAGAACTCAATGAAAAGAATGCTTATCAACGCAACTCAAGAAGAGGAGTTGCGCGTAGCGCTGGTTGACGGACAACAGCTCTACGATTTGGATATTGAAAGTCCGGGACACGAGCAGAAGAAAGCGAACATTTACAAGGGTAAGATCACCCGCGTAGAACCCAGCCTTGAAGCTGCTTTTGTCGACTACGGCGCCGAGCGCCACGGTTTCCTGCCGTTGAAGGAGATCGCCCGCAATTACTTCCCCTCCGGTTACTCCTATCAGGGTCGTCCCAACATCAAAGAAGTGGTCCGCGAAGGTCAGGAAGTTATCGTCCAGATCGACAAGGAAGAGCGTGGCACCAAGGGTGCAGCCCTCACCACCTTTATCAGCCTGGCAGGTAGCTACCTGGTACTGATGCCCAACAACCCCCGTGCCGGTGGTATCTCCCGCCGCATCGAGGGTGATGAGCGGACTGAACTAAAAGAAGCCCTGAGCGGATTGACCGTGCCGGAAGGCATGGGCCTGATCGTACGTACCGCCGGTGTAGGCAAGTCGCCAGAGGAGCTGGAGTGGGATCTGAACGTTCTGCTCAACCATTGGGACTCCATCCATAAGGCCTCCCAGGAGCGCGCTGCGCCGGTGCTGATCCACCAGGAAAGCAACGTCATCGTGCGTGCCATCCGTGACTATCTGCGTCGCGATGTGGGCGAGATCCTGATCGACAATCCGGTGATTTTCGAACGCGCCAAGGCCCATATCGAGCTGGTACGTCCCGATTTCCTCAACCGTGTGAAGCTGTACAAGGGTGAAGTTGCCCTGTTCAACCACTTCCAGATTGAGAGCCAGATTGAATCAGCCTTCCAGCGTGAAGTGCGCCTCCCCTCCGGCGGCAGCATCGTTATCGATCCGACCGAAGCACTGACCTCCATCGATATCAACTCCTCCCGCGCCACCAAGGGCGGCGATATCGAAGAGACTGCGCTGCAAACCAACTTGGAAGCGGCCGACGAAATTGCCCGTCAATTGCGTCTGCGCGATCTGGGTGGCCTGATCGTCATCGACTTCATCGACATGACGCCGGTTCGCCATCAGCGCGAAGTGGAAAACCGTCTGCGTGAAGCGGTTCATCAGGATCGCGCCCGCATCCAGCTGGGCCGGATCTCCCGTTTCGGTCTGCTGGAGATGTCTCGCCAGCGTCTGCGCCCCTCCCTCAACGAATCCAGCAGCCATATCTGCCCTCGTTGCCAGGGTCAGGGCGTGATCCGTGACAACGAATCCCTCGCCCTGTCCATCCTGCGTCTCATCGAAGAAGAGGCCATGAAGGACAACACCGAGCAGGTTCACGGCCAGGTGCCGGTGGATGTTGCCGCCTATCTGCTTAACGAGAAGCGTGCCGCCATCGCCAGTCTGGAACAGCGCAATGATGTGCGTGTTTACATCATTCCGAACCAGCATCTGGAAACCCCGCACTACGAAGTAACCCGCATTCGTCAGAACGAGATCCCGGAAGCAGCCAGCTACGAGCTGAAAACCGAGATTGCCAAGCCGGTCTACCAACCGAAGCAAGCTCAGGTGATCGAGCGCGAGCAACCGCTGCTGCAAGGCTTTGCCCAACCGGCACAACCAGCCCCTGTTGCACCGCAACAGCCAGCGGCTCCCGTTGCTGCGGCCCCTGCCGAAGCCGGTTTCTTCAGCAAGCTGATCAAAGGCATTACCGGCCTGTTCAGCAGCGATGCAGCCCCTGCCGACGTGAAAGCGCCCGCCGAGAAACCTGCTGCTCGTGAAGCACGCAAGGATGAAGGTCAACGCCACCAGCGCGAAGAAGGTCGTGGCCGTGGTCAGCGTCCCCGTCGTGACGACAATCGTGGCAACCGCAACAATGCGGAAGCTGGCGAGAAGCGTGAAGGTGGCAACCGCGAAGCCGGTGAAAACCGCAATCGCCGTCCCCGCAAAGAGCGCGAGCCTCGTCAGGAGCGTGAAGCCCGTGGTGAGGTGCGTAGCGAACAGCGCATGGAACGTGAACCCCGTCAGGAGCGCGAACCTCGCGAGCCGCGCCAGGAACGTGCGCCACGTCCAGCCCGTGAACCTCGTGCTCCCCGTGAGCCGCGCGCCGAAGTCGTTGTTGAAGCGGTAGACGGCGTTGATGCAACTGCCGTCCAGCCACGTCAGGAGAAAGAGCAGAAAGTGGCCGAGCGCCGCGAACGTCGCCAACTGCGCAAGCAGATCCGCGTCGATGTCGCCGCTGCTGACACCCCTGCCCTGCCGATTGACGAAGTACCAGCGCAAGCTGAAGTGATCGATGCCACCGTGGGTAACGAGCAGGAAGAGCAGAGTGAAGGCCAGCGCCGTTCACGCCGCACTCCGCGCAGCCAGCGTATCGAAGGTCAGCGCCGCAAGCGCATCAACGAAGATGTCCGCAGCCAGCGTGACGAAGAACAGCAAGATACCACCACTCTGACCACCGCAGCCCAGGCAGATATTGCCAAAGCGCAGGTTGAAGAGCCGGTAGTGCCTGTTGTTACCATCCCGAGCGCTGAAGCCGTCGCTGCTGCTCTGCAAGCCTCTGCGGCACTGACCGAGCATGTGGTTGTCGAAGCCGTTGCTGAAGAAGCGGCCGAGCAGGCTGCTGCCCAGGTCGAAGCAACTCAAGCCGATGTGGCTGCCAGCCCGGTTGTTGCAGCTGTCGCTGAGGTCGTGGTTGCAGCAGAGCCGGAAGTTGCCGTTGTCGACGCTCCGGCTGTCGACGTGGCTGCCGCAACCGTGGTTGAAACCGCTCCGGTTGTTGAAGAAGCCCCTGCAGTCAACACTCCTGTCGTGGAAGCTGTACCTGTTGCAGTCGAAATGCCAGCTGCTGTTGTCGAAGCCCTGACTCCTGTCGCTGCCGTTGCGGTGGAAGAGACTCCGGCCGTCACCAAACAGGTAGCTCACGGAGCTGGCCTGCTGGCTCGTGCCCGCAAAGCATCCGCGCCGATGGCAACCCCCGCCGAAGCCCCTGCCCTGCCTGCTCGTGAGCCGGTTAACTACCCGCCGCTGGTACGCAACGAAGTGAGCACATCAGGTCGTCACGGTGGCAGCACTGCCGCCGTCAACGTGGCCACCTGCCCGGCCGGCCGCCCCTGATATCCACCGGTAACGACTAAATCGAGAGCCACACCATTGTGTGGCTCTTTTTTTATCTTCATGACATAGATTGCTCGAGCTTCATCGATAAGGAGTTTGGATGAGGAACCTAATGCAAATATCCTCTTGAACACCCGACTCCGGTCAGTAATACCTCGGATATGGACAAACAAATCCGCTACCGATACGCCGCATGGCATTGACCAAGCCACAGACTGGCTCATGACTCTCTCCTCTGTTTGAACCGGGAGCTTGGCGACAACAAACTGTGTCTGTGTCGTAAAGGTTTGCTAAACCGGCTCAAGATTTTCATTCTATCTTCCGACTCGTTAAAAATGATATTCGATTTCTATTCTGTTGGCATATAACAGCAAAGCATCGCTCAGTGCATACACAATACAAACAGGGATTAATCGGCATTACTGCGCGACGAGGAAACCCTAGACTGGGCTGCACCAGTAGCGGTACTCGGCCAATATCCGAAACAGCCTGTCCCGCCCGACCTTGAACTAGGCATCATCCTGACCCTGAAGCAGATAATGCAGCTTGCTAGTGCCGACCTGCAGTTGTCGCAGCTGAACCTGACGCACAAATCGCACCACCTGCAGCCCCTGAGCTTAGATGTCCGTCCGCAACCCGATTGCGCTTGTAGAAAGCCTGCCGGCTTATTCCCAGAAACAGGCAAGCCCTGACAATGGTCAGCCTCTCGACCTGCCGCTGCGAGAGGACTTGTCGGGTCGCTTTTTTACGATGGAAACGCCTAGTCGTTCTTCAGCACATCGACGACTTGGGCCTTCAGGCTTATCAGCGCCAGCTGCTCGAGCTCTTTGATACATTGTTGGTGCGTCTGTTTGTCGGGGTCAGGCATGGTGATGCTATTGCCGGCGGGTACAGATACCTCAGGCTCCAATCTTGCCAACCATGTTTACGCAAACCACACCAGAATGGTCGAATTGCCCTGAATGCCATATCGGGCTTGTGCTTGCAGGCAGCTGAGCTCGCCTCTTTCAATCTGTTCGACCAACGCCAGTTTAAACGTCAGCGAGTCATCGCGCGGTGTCCGTTTCACACCTTATCCCATAGGACTGTTCATTTATTGGGGGGAAAGGTGTAAACCATATTCAGGACGGGACACCGTATTCAGGAGAGGACAGGAAACACAAAAAAGGGCCCGCAGGCCCTTTATCGAATATGGTATTGGCATTTAGCCAAACAGATGATGGCTGACGATGAACAGGCCGCCGGAGAGCAGCATGGTCAGCGGCAGGGTCAGCACCCAGGCCATCAGGATGGTCTTGATAGTCTGGCTCTGCAGGCCGGATTTGTTGGCAATCATGGTCCCCGCCACCGCAGAAGAGAGGATGTGGGTGGTGGACACCGGCATACCAGTCAGACTGGCGACTCCGATGGAGGTCGCAGCCGTGATCTGGGCCGCGATGCCCTGGCTGTAGGTCATGCCGGTCGTGCCGATCTTCTCTCCCACGGTATGGACGATACGACGCCAGCCCACCATGGTGCCACAACCGAGCGCCAGTGCGATGGAGACGATCACCCAGGTCGGTGCGTATTCAGCGGTCGCGGTCAGATCCTTGCGCCATTTGGCCAGGTCGGTCAGCTCCTTGGCGGGCAGCGGCAGCTTGGCAACCTTGCGGGCAGTGTCATCGATACAGAGCAGCAGACGACGCACTTCGCGACGGTCGGTCAGGCTCATCTGATCATAAGTACGCACAGCCCCCAGACGGGCATCCAGGGTGGCCATCGCCTGCAGCACGCCATCGGCGGAGCAGTGAGTCATCAGCTCTTCCTGAGCCGTTGCCGGTGCAGAGAAGTTGATGACACCAGAGAGGGCGGACTGGTTGCGCTGGTAGATCTCCATGATGCGCTGGTTGGCATCCTGGGTCCGATCCAGGTCATAAGAGCGGCTGTTCATGTCCAGCGCGAAATAGGCGGGTGCCATGCAGATCAGCACCAGCATCACCAGACCGATACCCTTCTGGCCATCGTTGGAGCCGTGCACGAAGCTGACGCCCATGGCCGATGCCACCAGGGTCAGACGCGCCCAAAACGGCGGGTGCTTCTTGCCATCCACCAGCTGACGCTCTTCCGGTGTTTTGTGGATCTTGTTGCTGGTCCAGATGCGTTTCATTGCCAGCAGCAGCAGCGCCGCGATGATGAAACCTATGGTGGGAGAGATGATGAGGGAAAGCATGATGTCGATCGCTTTGCCCACGTTGATCCCTTCTGTCACCGGTTTATGGGTGATCCAGGCATAGGCGCCGCCTACCCCCAGAATGGAACCGATCAAGGTATGTGAACTGGAGGCCGGGATCCCGAAGAACCAGGTGCCCAGGTTCCACACGATGGCGGAAAACAGCAAGGAGAAGACCATGATCAACCCTTGGGTGGAGTCCATCCCAAGCAGCAGGTCGATGGGCAACAGATGGACAATGGCATAAGCCACCCCCAGACCGCCGAACATGACGCCAAAAAAGTTGAAGATCCCCGATGCGACAACCGCCAGGTGAGCCGGCATCGCCTTGGTATAGATAACCGTTGCTACCGCGTTGGCGGTATCGTGAAAGCCGTTGATAAATTCATAGGCAAGCACAAAAAAAACGGCCAATACCAAACCGATTGACCACCACAAACCCAAACCACTAAACATTTCAAACATAAAAAAAAGCCTGTTTATGAGTTGCGGCGGATTATGCCAGATGGCGGCCAACACCATAGCCACCATTGAAATATTTCAGCCATAAAAAAAAAGAGCTTTTTGGAAAAAAATATCCTAGAGCCAGTCCTCATACGGCTTGCCATCGATTAATTAAAGCCATCAATGATTGCAGGAAATGGCAAAATTAGCTGACAATTAAGCCAATGATTTCATTTTTATGACGTTTTTATGACATAAAAACAGGCAAAATTGGTGATAAAACGCCCCTACCCCACCAATCTCATCCGACCAGCACCATCAATCCCATATCCGTTTGATTCCAGATGCAAAAAGGGAGCACCTTGTGCTCCCTCGAATCGTTGCTGTGTTGCCAGTTATCAGTCCTGATTGATGCGGCTGGCGACGGCGCCCTGCTGGCTCTTGTACTTGGCATTTTCCCGCTTGTTGTAGGGACGGGCCGCGACGCCGGAAAGCATCTCGAAGTTCAAGGCGCCGATCTTCATCTTCGGGCGCAGTGCCAGCGGCAGTTTGCCGCCATTGTAGAACTCCAGCACGATGCGACCGGACCAACCCGGATCGATGCGGTGTGCCGTCACGTGCACCATCAGACCCAGCCGCGCCAGTGAAGAGCGGCCATCCAGCCAGCCGACAATATCGGCAGGCAGGGTGACGGATTCGTAGGTCACCGCCAGCGCCAGCTGACCCGGGTGCAGGTAGAAGGCTTCGCCATCGGGGATGTGGATCTCGTCACTCATCACCCGATCGATGGCATCGGCCATCTCGCTGCTCGGGCCGCTCAGGTCGATATAGGGTGCGGTATGATCGCGAAACACCCGAAACTCGTTACCCAGCAGCACATCGACACTGACACCACTGATCCGCTCTACCCCGGGCCGTGGCTCAATGACGATCTTGCCTTCATCCAGATGGCGTTCAATATCGGTATCACACAGACGCATTGGGCGACTCTCCTGACAAATTGTGCTTTTAAAAAAGCCGGGCATCACCCGGCTTGTTTCATCTTAACCAATCAACATGTGGCGGATACGCGCTTTGAGCATGTCGATGGCGATGCGGTTCTTGCCACCACGGGGCACGATCACATCGGCATACTGTTTGGACGGCTCGATAAACTGCAGGAACATCGGACGCACCGTCTTCTGATACTGCTTGAGCACGGAGTCCATGGTACGGCCACGCTCCTGCACATCACGCACCAGACGGCGAAGCAGGCAGATGTCGAGCGGGGTATCCATAAAGATGGAGGCATCCATCAGATCCCGCAGACGGCTGTCAGTCAGCAGCAGGATCCCTTCCAGAATGATCACCCGGCGCGGCGCAAACGGGGTCACTTCGCTCATCCGGGTGTGCTCGGTGTAGGAGTACTGGGGAATGGCAACCGCGTCACCTTTGACCAGCTGGCTCAGGTGCTGTACCAGCAAGTCGTGATCCAGCGCGTTGGGGTGGTCATAGTTAGTCTTGACCCGCTCTTCCATGGTCAGGTGGGTCTGATCACGGTAGTAGCAATCTTCGGTGATCACACCAATCTGACCTGCGCCCAGTTCGGCCACCAGCTCTTCATAAATGGTCTGGGCTATAAGACTTTTGCCAGACGCAGATGCGCCCGCAATACCGATGATCACACACGAATGTTGAGTATCAGACATGACAAATACCTAAAAGAGAAGAGCAGTGGGGATGGTTTAAACCGATCCATTATATAAAAAAGGGTGGGTCATGCCCACCCTCAATTCCCTTTCAAGTGACCGACCGCCGATTATTCATCCAGCGCCATGGCATAGAGGGGGGTCGCAATCGGTTTTGCGCTGAAAAAGAGTTCAGCCCCTACCCTGCGCGCCAGCTTCAAATAGGCCTGAGCCAGGCTCCCTTCCGGTGCGCCGAACACCGTCGGACAGCCATCATCCATGTGTTGGCGGATATCGATGTGCAGCGGCAGCTGACCAAGCAGCGCCACTTGATACTGCTCTGCCATCTTCTGACCGCCACCGGTACCGAACAGCGGCTCATGATGACCGCAGGCGCTGCAGACGTGGTAGCTCATGTTCTCGATGATGCCGAGCACCGGCACATTGACCTTGTTGAACATGGCGATCCCCTTGCGGGCATCGGCCAGCGCCACATCTTGCGGGGTGGTAACAATGACCGCGGCCGAGGTAGGCACTTGCTGGGCCATGGTGAGCTGGATATCGCCAGTGCCCGGCGGCATGTCTACCACCAGATAATCCACCTCACCCCAGCGGGTCTCATGGAGGATCTGCGCCAGCGCCTTGCTCGCCATCGGGCCACGCCAGATGGTGGCATCCTGCTCGGAGACCAGATAGCCGATGCTGTTGCTCTTGAGGCCGCAGGCCATCACCGGCTCCATCAGCTTGCCGTCATGGCTGACCGGGCGCTCCTTGAGGGTGCCCATCATGGTGGGAATGGAAGGGCCATAGATATCGGCATCGAGAATAGCGACCCGCGCACCCTCTTTTTGCAGGGCCAGCGCCAGATTGACTGCGGTGGTGGACTTGCCTACCCCGCCCTTGCCGGAAGCAACCACGATGATGTTGCGAATGCCCTGCACGGCATTGAGGCCCTGCGCCCGCGGCATGCTCGCGACGTCAATCTCCAGTGCCCAGTCGATACGGGCAGCACCGGTGGCGCTGCGCAGTCTGGCATCGTAGTTCTCTTTGAGCTGATCTAGCAGCGAGAGACCGGCAAACGGCAAGACCAGCCGGATAGTAAGCCCCTGACCCTGATTGATGATCTCGCGAACGAATCCGGCATCCACCAGATCCTTGTGCCAGCCTGCTGGCTTAAATTCGGCGAGGATCTGTTTTACTGAATCAATCACCATTAACTCCTCATTATCTTGTCATTATCTTGAGGTGAACGGTTACCGCACACAAATCAGTGGCTTGCCTGCCATCGTAACAGCAGGTGCTGCCAAGGTTGGCATAGCCACAACCCTAGGCAGGCTACCCCCAATTCGGGTAACATGCACGGCACTCTATCATCCCAACAAGCACATCAAGAACGTAATATGGCAACTGATCCTCGTAAAATGCTGGTAACCTGCGCCCTCCCCTATGCCAATGGCTCCATCCATCTTGGCCACATGCTGGAACATATCCAGGCCGATATCTGGGTTCGTTATCAGCGAATGCGCGGTCATCAGGTGCACTTCATCTGTGCCGATGATGCCCACGGCACCCCGATCATGCTCAAGGCACAGCAGATGGGGATCACCCCGGAAGAGATGATTGCCGCTGTCTCCAAGGAGCACCAGGCCGACTTCGCCGGGTTCAACATCAGCTTTGACAACTATCACTCCACCCACAGCGACGAAAACCGCGAGCTGGCGGAGCTGATCTACGGCCGCCTGAAAAATGGTGGCTTTATCAAGAGCCGCACCATCTCCCAGCTGTTCGATCCGGAAAAATCCATGTTCCTGCCGGACCGTTTCGTCAAGGGTACCTGCCCCAAATGCAAGTCTCCGGAGCAGTATGGCGACAACTGCGACAGCTGCGGCGCCACCTACAGCCCGACTGAGCTTATCGATCCGAAATCTGCCGTCTCCGGCGCGACTCCGGTAATGAAGGACTCCGAGCACTTCTTCTTCGACCTGCCCCAGTTTGAAAAATGGCTCTCTGAGTGGGTACGTGGCTCAGGCGCCATTCAGGAAGAGATGGCTAACAAGATGCAGGAGTGGTTCGAGAGCGGCCTGCAGCAGTGGGACATCACCCGTGACGCCCCCTACTTCGGTTTCGAAATTCCCGGCGCCCCGGGCAAGTACTTCTACGTCTGGCTGGATGCCCCCATCGGTTACATGGCCTCTTTCAAGAACCTGTGCAACAAGCGTGGCGACATTGACTTTGACAGCTACTGGAAAGCGGACTCCGACGCCGAGCTCTACCACTTCATCGGCAAGGACATCGCCTACTTCCACTGCCTGTTCTGGCCGTCCATGCTGGAAGGTGCCAACTTCCGCAAGCCGACCAAGGTCAACGTACACGGCTATGTGACCGTCAACGGCGCCAAGATGTCCAAGTCCAAGGGTACCTTTATCAAGGCATCCACCTACCTGAACCACCTGGATCCGGAGTGCCTGCGTTACTACTACGCCGCCAAGCTCAACAGCCGCATCGACGATCTGGACTTGAACCTCGAAGATTTCGTGCAGCGCGTCAACGCCGACGTGGTCAACAAGCTGGTCAACCTCGCCTCCCGCAACGCCGGTTTTATCGCCAAGCGTTTTGGCGGCAAGCTGGCGGCAACCTGCGCCGAACCGGAGCTCTACGCCGAGTTCGCCAACGCCCGCACCGCCATTGCCGAAGCGTATGAGAGCCGCGAGTTCAGCCGCGCCATCCGCGAGATCATGGCGCTGGCCGACAAGGCCAACCGCTATGTGGACGACAAGGCTCCCTGGGTTATCGCCAAGCAGGAAGGTGCTGACGCCGAGCTGCAAGCTGTCTGCTCTGTCGGCATCAACCTGTTCCGCGTACTGATGGCCTACCTCAAGCCCGTCATGCCGCAGCTGGCCGAGCGCGCCGAAGCCTTCCTGGCAGAAACCCTCAGCTGGGATGGCATCGAAATGCCGCTGGTCAATCACACCGTTGCGCCGTTCAAGGCCCTCTTCTCCCGCATTGAGCCGGCGAAGATTGAAGCCATGATCGAGGCATCCAAGGAAGACTTGGCCAAGGAGCAGGCACCGAAAGTGACCGGTCCGCTGGCTGATGACCCCATCAGCGAAACCATCACCTATGACGATTTTGCCAAGATTGACCTGCGCGTCGCGCTGATCAAGAAGGCCGAAGCGGTACCGGAAGCCGAGAAGCTGCTCAAGCTGCAACTGGATATCGGCGGCGAAACCCGTCAGGTGTTTGCCGGTATCAAGTCCGCCTACAACCCGGAAGATCTGGAAGGCAAGCTGACCGTGATGGTGGCCAACCTGGCTCCGCGCAAGATGCGTTTCGGCATGTCCGAAGGCATGGTGCTGGCCGCAGGCCCGGGCGGCAAGGATCTCTGGATCTTGGAGCCGCAGGAAGGCGCCCAGCCGGGTATGCGCGTCAAGTAAGCGTATCGCTGACTGCGACCACAGCCAGATAGAGAAGAGAGGCCAAACGGCCTCTCTTTTTTGTCTCGCATTTGTGGCTTGGAGAGTTTTTGTAGATGCTGGTCGCGGATGACTTTCGTAGATTGCGGCCTTGGGGCTATCCACCGCTTGACTTGGCGGAAGATACATTTTGTTCTGAATAGCTGATCACCCGACTTGGCATGTCATTCATGTTGTGGCCTGCCAGCATCGCCAGTTTGAGCGCCACCAGCTCCGCCTGCTGGCAGTCCAATTGACGCAAACGGGCAGTGATCTTTTGCTTCAACTGCTGCCGCAGTTTCGTCTGCTTGCGGGTGTTCCCCTGCTCTGCTCGCAACCTCCGCCACCATTGACGCCAATCCTGCAACTGGCCGAGTCGTTCCTGCCAGTGAGTCAGGGTGCTCAACCAGCCGGGATCTCCACTCCCCAGATCCAGCAACAGTTCCACGCCATAACGGGCCTGCTTGATCTCGAGGCGCAGCCGATGCCAGCGGCGCAACTGTTGCTGACGGGAGCTGGCAGATTTTCCAACGCAGGGAATAGGTTCATCGAGAGCGCCCTGCGCCTCATCAAGGCGCAGGGCCAGATGCTGCTGATAGAGCGATGCCAATGCCCGCGCATCCGGCACCTGCGCCACCGCTGCAAGCCAGCGGGCCAGTCGCCTCGACAACAGGGGCACGCGACAGGCCGATTTGTGGGTATTGCCCGTGCTGGCAGGCGGCTTGCCAAAACGCTCGGCGTAGACCTGAGCATCCCGCAGCGCCGAAAGCCGCCCGACCGAGCGCAGCAGACGCCGCTCCAGCTCGGGATGATAGGCGAGTGGTCGCCACAGGGCGAGCAGTGCCAGCAAGCGGCGCGCCGCGATACGGTAGCCATGCACGGCCGGTTCGCTGGCCTCTTCGCGCACCGCTCGCGCCGCCTCCTGATAACGGGCGACCCAGCTTGTTGCCTGAGTCAGCAACAGACTTTCCTTGTCAGCGTCCATCTCGTCCCCGCCCCTTCAGTTGGTGTGAAAGCCCTGGCCGGTGGGCGGCAGCGCCTCTTCATACTCCATCCGGGTCACCCTGGCGGTGCGCGGGCCATGCTCCAGCCAACCCAGCATCATCTGCACCCCCTGCGCGGGGCCGCTGATGAGGATCTCCACCGAGCCATCCTCCAGGTTGTAGGCATGGCCCCGCAAACCCAGTTGCAGCGCCCGCTCACGGGTGAAATATCGAAATCCCACCCCCTGCACCTGCCCCCACACCCGAATGACAAACGATTGCTCTCCCATTTCTCACACCTTCCGCTTAAGAAAAAAATTCCCGAGACGATAATGTGCCCGACACTCTATCTCTGCAGGATGCAGCTCCATTATGAAAGAAGTTAAATTCCGGTGGGTTGACCGCTATCTCATTCACCTCACCATCAGTGAAAAATTCCATATCGCGTTCTGGTTACCTCTCTTCATCATCGCCTTTCTCAGCTGGTATATGCTGGCGGCCAGCCATCAGCAGGAGATCTCCCTGCGGGTAGCGCAGTTGCAGCAACGGGTCGAGACCACAGCGCAGCTGGTCAGCCAGCAGCCCACTCTGGTGTTGCCTGCTGATCTGCGTCTGACCCGGCAAGGCAGCAGCGGGTTGCAACAACAAGGGGAGCACTACCTCTTTACCGCGCCAGCAGGTCAGGCGGGCTACGTCACCGGTGATCTTGACACCGGCAACCTCTCCATGTGGGAGGGTCAGGGCTCGACCCTGCTTCTGATCGGCGCGCTGGCCGCCCTGATGGCGCTGGTGATCCACTACATGATGACCTTTGTCTCCGGAGCGCTTTACTCCACCAACAAGGCGCTGCAAACCGTGGCGGACGGCGATCTCACCTTCCGACTCAACTTCTTCCCGGTGCGGGACGAGTTCTCAACCCTGGCGGGCAGCATCGACCGCTTTACCGACCGCCAGCACCAGATCGTCAAACTGGTGGAGGAGTCTGCCGAAGCGCTGACCCTGGCCGCCGACGAGTTTCGTGACCATGCCCGCGAAGGCGAGAGCATGGCGCGTTCCCAACGCCAGCACATGGATTCGCTGGCTACCGCCATGGAGCAGATGTCGGCGGCGATCCGCGAAGTGGCGCGCAATGCCAACGACACCCTGCAACAAACCCGCCAGTCGAGCGAAGAGGCGGCGAATGGCGCCAACCGAGTAGCCCGCACCATAGAGGCGATCCGCACCCTGGCCGACGAGATTGGCAACGCCTCCGGTGCAGTCGAGCGGCTCACCCACAACGCCAACCGGATCAACGAGGTGGTCAACGTCATCAACGCCATCTCCCAGCAGACCAACCTGCTGGCCCTCAACGCCGCCATCGAAGCGGCCCGTGCCGGTGAGCAGGGTCGCGGCTTTGCGGTGGTGGCGGATGAAGTGCGTACCCTCGCCAGCCGTACCCAGCAGGCTACGGTGGAGATCCAGCAGATGATCGAAGAGCTGCAGACCGGTACCGGCGCGCTGAACGAGATCATGGAAAAGACTGTAGGGCGCGCCGCCAGCAGCCAGCAGCTCATCAGCGAAGTGGGGCTCGATATCGAGAAGCTGAGCAACCACAGCGATGCGGTGCTGGAGATGAGCACCCAGATCGCCACCTCCAGCGAGGAGCAGAGCTCGGTCGCCGCCGAGATCACCCACAATCTGGATCAGGTACGCCATGAAGCGGCGCAGGTGGAAGAGTCCGCCAGCGCCTCGGTGGCTGGCACGCAAGGGCTGAAAGCCACCGCCAGCGAGCTGACCCAGGCACTCAAGGGGATTAAGCTCTGACCGTATGAGGTGTCAGATCAGGGCAACCCCATCCATTACACAGGGTTGTTTGAGTTTTACCTGCGGGCCACATAGAATGTGGCCCCTTTTCTTTCTACCATCGGCAAACATCCATGAGCGCTTCCATCTATCTCGTCAAAGGCCGCGAAAAATCCCTGCTGCGTCGCCACCCCTGGATCTTCTCCAAGGGGATTGAGCGGGTTCAGGGCAACCCCATTGACGGCGATACCGTCGAGATCTATGCCAACGATGGCAAGTGGCTCGCCCGTGGCGCCTGGTCAGGCAGTTCCCAGATCCGTGCCCGAGTCTGGACCTTCGACAAGGATGAGACCGTCGATCTCGACTTCTTTATCCGTCGTCTCAAATATGCGCAGGAGTCTCGCGATCCGCTGATCAAGCGTCAGGGTCTCACCGGCTATCGCCTCTGCGCCGCCGAATCCGACGGCCTACCGGGTCTGACCATCGACCGTTATGCCGATTTTCTGGTGTGCCAGATCCTCTCTGCCGGTGCCGAGTTCCAGCGTGAGCTGATAACGCAAGCACTGCGTACCCTCTACCCAGAGTGCAGCATCTATGAGCGCTCCGATGTGGCAGTGCGCAAGAAGGAAGGGCTGAAAGAGCGCACCGGCGTCATCTATGGCGAGACCCCGAACGAGCCCGTGGTCATCGAGGAGAACGGTGGCGTCAAGATCCTGGTGGATATTCGCAACGGCCATAAAACCGGCTTCTATCTGGATCAGCGGGACAACCGTCAGGCTGCCGCCAAATACACCGAAGGCAAGCGCGTCCTCAACTGCTTCTGCTACACCGGCGGGTTTGGCGTTTATGCCCTCAAGGGCGGCGCCAAGGAAGTGGTCAACGTCGATCTCTCCCAGAATGCGCTGGATATCGCCCGCCAGAATGCCGAGCTGAACGGGCTGGATATCAGCAACACCCAGTTTGTCCGTCACGACGTGTTCAAGCTGCTGCGTGAATATCGCGAAAAGGGCGAGAAGTTCGACGTCATCGTGCTGGATCCACCCAAGTTCGCCGAGAGCAAAGCCCAGCTGCTGGGTGCCTGCCGCGGCTACAAGGACATCAACATGCTGGCATTCCAGCTGCTGGCGCCGGGTGGCGTGCTCTTGACCTACTCCTGCTCCGGCCTGATGGAGCAGAGTCTGTTCCAGAAGATCGTTGCCGATGCAGCGCTCGATGCCGGTCGCGATGCCCAGATCCTGGAGCTGCTCTCCCAGGCCTCCGATCACCCCATCGGTACCGCCTATCCGGAAGGCTTCTACCTCAAGGGTCTGGTGGTACGCGCCCGCTGATCGGCAACCACCCTCCCCTTGTGATCAATCAGGCCCCTTGCGGGCCTGATTGTTTTGCTTAACGCCTATAGACCTGCCCCTCGCCCCGTTGACCACCCTCTCTGCTTTATTGGTGTTCTCTCTCCTCCTCTTTCCCTGCCTGCGTCCCACGTCTTTATCTGTTTAAATTTTTTTGCACAATAACTGCACATTTATGATTTAAATCACACCCGTATGACTCTCTTTTCCGTAGTGTGATCTCGCCTGCGGCAGCCAAGCCGGAGCAACCGTCCTATCAGGAGTGATGGACGGTACAACAACAAAAATCGATGTCAGGCCAAGCTGAACATCACAAGGGATCCCGTTATGAATCAATCATTGCCGCTGTTAACGCCGCTGCGGGGCATCGCTGCCCTGATGGTGGTGCTGTTCCATGCCCGCTTGCTGCTCTTTCCCCAGTGGATGGAGTCGATCGCAGGCCACACCCAACTCATCGAGAATGGCTACCTCTGGGTCGACCTGTTCTTTATTTTGAGCGGCGTGGTGCTGGCCCATGTCTATGGCGAGGCCTTCACCCGCACGCCCCGCACCGTGAGCTATGGCCGTTTTCTCTGGCTGCGGCTGACCCGTGTCTACCCCCTCTACCTCGTCACCCTGCTGCTGCTGGTCGGCTGGGAGCTTTACAAGGCGCAGCACGGGGTGGGCTTCTACGCCGGCCCCTTGTTCAAGATGTGGGAGTGGGAAGGGATGCCCCCCTTCGGCTCCCCCTTCACCCCGGCCGAGGCGTTGCCGAGCGCCTTCCTACTGCTACAGGTGGTAACCGATCACGGATTGACCTGGAACTTCGCAGCCTGGTCGCTCAGCGTGGAGTGGATCAGCTACCTGCTGTTCCCGCTGCTGATCCCGCTGGCGGTCACCCGCAGTCGCTGGAGCCATCTCGCCCCCCTGCTGGCGCTGACGGTGCTGGCCTTTATCGTGCACAGTAGCGGCACTCTGGATGTCACCAGCGGCGCGCTGGCGGTGGGGCGCGGGGTGAGTGAATTTGTGCTCGGCCTCTGGCTACTGCCGAGGGTCAAGGCCGCGAAAAACTTCCCCATGATGAAGCATGATCTGCCGCTGCTGGTCGCCTTTATGCTGCCCTTCGCGCTGATGCAGTTCACCATGACGCCACCACTGACACTGCTGCTGATCAGCTCCTACGTGCTGCTGATCTGGATTGCCGCCTGTCAAGGCGATCGCCAAAGCCCGCTGCTGCACCTCCTGGATAACCGCTTCACCAACTGGCTGGGGGATCTCTCCTACTCCATCTACCTGCTCCATGCGCTGGTACTGCTCACTGGCTGCGAGCTCATCCACTATCTGGCGCCGGGGATCACCGAGTGGTGGTATGGCCAGACCAACCCGCTGCTGGGGGTAGTGGCAACCTTGCTGATGCTGGCGGTGCTGATCGGGCTCTCGGCGTTGAGCTACAACCTGCTGGAGCGGCCACTGCAACGGTGCCTGCGCCGCTGGGGCAAGGCTCGCCAACCGGTGCTGGAGCAAGCCGGCTAATCTGCTTTCGCCAGCTGATTGCCCCGCAGAGGTTAAGCCAACCTCTGCGGGGCAAGTCCACGATTTCTCTTCACCCCTGCCGATAACTGAGCGGCTCATGCCAGCGCCCTCCTCCCTTACCTTTCACCCGCCAATCCCCTTCGCTTTGTGTGAATTCCTGTTCGAACCGGAGGGGGCATTTGTGGCATAATGCCCTGTCCTGTGGCCCTTGGCGGGGCTGCGCTGGCGTACCTTGTCGCCCATTTCTTCCCCGTCCGGCCTGGCGGTCTTTCATAACTGCCAGTCATCGCTGCCCCTGTTGGCACCGAGGCCACCCATATTTGCGGCTTCTTGTCTTCCTCACTACAAGGCCGCCCATTGACCAAGACGGCTCCACAGAGCCTCTGCTCTGTTTGCAAATAAAAGGGGTAAGTATGTCTTCCATTCGTCTGACCCAATACAGCCACGGCGCTGGCTGTGGCTGCAAAATCTCTCCCAAGGTGCTCGACACCATTCTCAAGAGCCAGATCCCGGGCTTCAACGACCCGACCCTGATCGTTGGCAACAGCAGCAAGGATGACGCGGCCGTGGTCGATATCGGCAACGGTCAGGGCATTGTCTCCACCACCGACTTCTTCATGCCCATCGTCGATGATCCCTTCACCTTTGGCCGCATCGCCGCCACCAACGCCATCAGCGATATCTACGCCATGGGCGGCAAGCCTATCGTTGCCATCGCCATCCTCGGCTGGCCCATCAATACCCTGCCCGCCGAAGTGGCCCAGCAGGTGATCGACGGTGGCCGTCAGGTGTGCCACGAAGCGGGCATTTCACTGGCCGGTGGTCACAGTATCGATGCCCCCGAGCCCATCTTCGGTCTTGCGGTGACCGGTATCGTGCCTCTGGATGCCATCAAGCAGAACGACACCGCCAAGGTGGGTGACACCCTCTATCTGACCAAGCCCCTTGGTATCGGCATCCTCACCACAGCCCAGAAGAAGGGCAAGCTGAAGCCTGAACACGAGCAGCTGGCCCCCAACGCCATGTGCACCCTCAACAAGATTGGCCAGCGTTTTGCCGAGCTGCCGGGTGTGCACGCCATGACCGACGTCACCGGTTTTGGTCTGGCTGGCCATCTGCTGGAGATGTGTGAAGGATCCAATGTCAGCGCCCGCCTCGACTTCAAGGCGCTGCCGCTACTGGATGAGGTGGATTACTACCTGAGTGAGGGCTGCGTTCCGGGCGGTACCCTGCGCAACCACGACTCCTACGGCCACAAGCTGGATGCCATGGACGATCGCACCCGCAACATCATGTGCGACCCGCAAACCAGCGGCGGCCTGCTGGTCGCCGTGGGTAAAGAGAGCGAAGCCGAGCTGCTCGCCATCGCGCAAGACGCTGGCCTAGAACTCTCGCCCATCGGTCAGATCAAGCCCCTTGAGGGCTCCCGCTTTATCGAGATTGTCCAATGAGTGAATTGCCACTGGCCACGGACTACGCCCAGATTTTTTTAGGCGATGTGCCGTTGATTGATGTGCGCGCCCCCATCGAGTTCAAGGAGGGGGCCTTCCCCTGCTCGACCAGCCTGCCCTTGATGACAGACGATGAGCGCGCCCAGGTGGGGACCTGCTTCAAGAAGCAGGGGCAGGCCGCCGCCATTGAGCTTGGACACAAGCTGGTGGGGGGAGCAGTACGGGCCGAGCGACTCGAAGGCTGGCTGGCGCAGTTGCGCAAGCAGCCCGATGCCATGCTCTACTGCTTTCGCGGCGGCCTGCGCTCGCAAACCGTACAACAGTGGCTGGCTGAAGCGGGGGTGACTCGCCCCCGCGTCGCCGGTGGCTACAAGGAGCTGCGCCGCTTCCTGATCGACACCCAGGACAAGGCCTCTGCCGAGTGCCACTGGACTGTGCTGACCGGCATGACCGGTTCCGGCAAGACCCATATGCTGGACCACGTGGCCCAGGCGCTCGATCTGGAAGGACACGCCCATCACAGGGGCTCGTCGTTTGGTCAACTGCCCGGCGGCCAGCCCAGCAACATCAATTTTGAAAACAACCTCGCCATCGAGCTGCTCAAGCGCCGCCATCAGGGTGAGCATGCCTTTGTGGTGGAAGATGAGAGTCGCCTGATCGGCCGCTGCTGCCTGCCCCTCTCCCTCCATGAGGCCATGAGTCAGGCACCGCTGGTGGTGGTGGATGTGCCGCAGTGCGATCGGGCCGAGCAGATCCGCGAAGATTACGTGCACGATCTCTGGCTGCGCTATCAAGCCATGTATGGCCAAGAAGAGGGATGGCCGCTGTTTGCCGCCTATCTCACCGATGCGTTGGCCCGTCTCAAGCGCCGCCTCGGCGATCAGGCCCACCGCGAGCTGGATGCCCTGATGCAGACCGCTCTCACCGAGCAGGAAAAGAGCGGTGATACCGCGCTGCATCTAGCCTGGATCACGTTGCTGCTGACCCGCTACTACGACCCCATGTATCTCTACCAGCTTGGCAACAAGCAGGAGCGCATCGTATTCCGCGGTGACAAACAGGCCTGTCTCGACTATTTCGCCGAGCAGCATGCCAGCTCGCTGCGCGGCTGACCCATCCCAAGAGAGGAACTCTATGTTGAAATTCGAGGTGATCCCGGTCACCCAGTTCGCCCAGAACTGCTCCCTCATCTGGTGTGACGAGACCCATCAGGCGGCCCTGATCGATCCGGGCGGCGAAGCGGAAAAACTGCTGGCCGCCATCGCCAAGCGCGGCCTGACCCTGACTCATATCCTGCTGACCCACGGTCATCTGGATCATGTGGGTGCCGCCGCCGCTCTGCGGGAAAAAACTGGCGTCACCATCACGGGCCCCCACAAGGAGGATGCCTTCTGGCTCGACATGCTGCCCCAGCAGAGCCAGATGTTCGGCTTCGCCCATACCCCCGCCTTCACGCCGGATCGCTGGCTTGAGCAGGGTGACAAGGTGCAGCTTGGCCAGTGCGAGCTGGATGTCTACTTCTGCCCCGGCCACACCCCGGGCCATATCGTGCTGCTCTCCCAAGCCGAGCAGCTCGCCTGGGTTGGCGACGTGCTCTTTGCCGGCAGCATCGGCCGAACCGACTTCCCCCGTGGGGATCATGGGACGCTTATCAAGTCGATCACCGAGACCCTGCTGCCGCTGGGGGACGAAATCGTCTTTATCCCGGGCCACGGCCCCAGCTCCACCTTCGGCCGCGAGAAGGCGAGCAATCCCTACCTGACCCAGCCTATCTGGTGATCAAAAAAGGCAGCGGTGTTCCGCTGCCTTTTTCCTTTTTTTTCTGAAGTCCTCATTGCTATAGGTACAAGCGAGTCTTTATAATTCACCATGATTTGGCTCTGACCATCCAAACTTGGGAACAAACATGTATCTTGCTTTAGCTATCGCCATATTGTTATTTATTTTTTTCCTGAAGAAGTCACGAGCCAGATATAGAATCAGAGATTACAAACGCCCAACAGTCATTCATGGGATAATAATACTACTCGTTAATATTGCATTTGAAATAATATATAGAGCTGAGTTTGTCCCCATTCAGGCCAGTTACAGCACCTTACTAACCTATGTACTTCCTCAAGTTATATACTACCTATTGTTGATCACCATTTTTTTAGTAATGGCATATAAATATGGTTTTTTCATATGGCCAGATGATAGAAATGCAATAAATAGACAGCATACAATCAATATCCCCATGTGCTTCTTGTTGACTATTTTTATAGTATGCCCATCTGCCATACGAAATGGAATTATTGAAGCATCACCCTATCTACATGTTTGCAGTCTTATTGGTAGCGGACTTACCTCTATTTATCTTGTAAGAATTTTCACTATCAAGTTTAACAAGACAATTAATGATATATAACCTGTTATTGCCAACACAGTCACGAAAAATAAGCTCATTTATTTCGAACTCTTGTTCTTGAGCCACAATTATTTGATAAGCGACCGCAAGATATTCTGACATTTTAAATCATAAATTCCCCCTAAAAATAAAAATCCCCACCCGAGGGTGAGGATTGATTTATAGGTGCAACCGTCTGGTGGCTTATTGTGCCAGCAGGTGACCGACCAGCTCATGACGCCACCCTTGCAGCAGCATCGGCTTGTCGCTGCGGGCCCGCTCTTCGTCGTTCATCCGCCAGCTCCAGGTGAAGTACTGGTGAATGATCTTCTTGCTGGCAATCAGCTCGGGCGGAATATTGCTCGCCTTGGCCTTCTCTTCCACCATGGCTTTGATGCGCTTGAGCTCGGCCTTGTACTGGGGAAAGTCCACCAGCCGGCGAATGGGCTCGGGCCAGCTGTCAGGATCGCTCTGCTGCGCCTTGGCGACGATATCGAGCATCCGCTTGCCGTGGATCTTGATCTCGATGGGCGAGAGGCCGAGCTCGTTGAGATCCCGCAGGGAGGCAGGACGACGCTCTGCCACCTTGAACAGGTGCAGCTCTTTGACCACGAAGTTGAGGGCCAGATCGCGGCGCACCGCCTCTTGCTGGCGCCAGGCGGCCAGCTCGCGCAGAATGGCGAGCTCGCGGCGACCCAGTTGCCAGGCATTGACGATTTCAAGATAAGCCTGACGGGGATCGCTACCCTGGGTCTTGCGGGCGGAGTGGTTCTGGCACTCCTGCTCGAACCAGGCAAACTTGCCGCTTTCCCGCAGTTTGGCCATCACTTTCTCGTAGAGCGGCATCAGGTAGAAGACATCCGCTGCCGCGTATTCGAGCTGACGCGGTGTAAGCGGGCGTGCCAGCCAGTCGGTGCGCGCCTGATCTTTTTCCAGCTCGACCCCGAGGAATTCATTCACCAGCGCACCAAAGCCGACCGAGACGCCGTAACCGAGAAAGGCGGTAGCCAGCTGGGTGTCGTGCATCTGGTTGGGCAGGTGGCCAGCCTGATGCTGGATAAGCTCCAGATCTTCGCCAGAGGCGTGCAGGATGGCGATCTGCCCTTCCCTGCCCAGTCGCTGCCAGAGGGCGGAGAGATCCAGCGTCAGCGGATCCAGCAGCGCCAGATGCTCGCCGTCATAGATCTGGAACAGGCCAAGCTGGGGGTAGTAGGTACGGGTGCGAACGAATTCAGTATCGATAGCCAGGGGAACGTCGGCCAGAGAAGCGAGATACTGCTCAAGTTCGGCTTGCTGAGTGATAAGTTGATAGTGCATCTGTGCCTGCGCGGTTGATCAGGGCCAAAAAGAAAAAACCGTGGGATGACCCACGGTTTTGCATAACGACGGTGCTGGTTTGCAGAGGCTTCTGCAGCCACAATCCGGTTATTGCTTGGCAATCTCCTCGTCGCGCAGTACGCGGCGCAGGATCTTGCCCACATTGGTCTTGGGAAGTTCGTCACGAAATTCTACCAGTTTCGGCACCTTATAGGCAGTCAGATGTTTGCGGCAGTGGGCAATAATCTCGTCCTCCTGCAATTTTGCATCTTTCTTGACCACAAAGATCTTCACCAGCTCGCCGGAGACCTTGTGTGGCACACCGACCGCGGCCACTTCCAGCACTTTCGGGTGCAGGGCAACGACATCTTCGATCTCGTTCGGATAGACGTTGAAACCGGAGACCAGGATCATGTCCTTCTTGCGATCGACGATCTTGAAGAAGCCCTGCTCGTCACACACGGCGATATCACCGGTACAGAGCCAGCCATCCTGCATCACTTCGGCAGTGGCCTCGGGGCGTTGCCAGTAGCCGACCATCACCTGCGGGCCACGAACCTGCATCTCGCCCGGGGTGCCGAGAGCGTGGATCACCTGACTGTTGTCATCCACCAGACGGATATCGGTGGAGCAGACCGGCAAACCGATGGAGCCGTTGTAATCAGTGAGATCGTAGGGGCAGACGCTCACCAGTGGCGAACATTCGGTCAGGCCATAGCCTTCCAGCAGCGGAGTGTCGGTCAGTGTCTTCCACTTCTCAGCGACCGCGCGCTGCACCGCCATGCCGCCACCGATGGTCAGCTTGAGCTTTCCAAAGGAGATCCCCTGAAACTCTTCGTTGTTGACCAGCGCATTGAACAGGGTGTTAACCCCGGTAATGCAGGTGAAGGGGTACTTCTTGATCTCTTTGACAAAGCCCGGGATGTCGCGCGGGTTGCTGATCAGCAGGTTGTAACCGCCGATACGCATAAAGAGCAGGCAGTTCACGGTCAGGGCAAAGACGTGGTAGAGCGGCAGCGCAGTGACCACGAACTCCTTGCCACGCTCCAGCATGGGGCCGTAGACGCCGAGGCATTGCTCGACGTTGGCAATCATATTGCGATGAGTCAGCATGGCCCCTTTGGAGAGGCCGGTGGTGCCGCCGGTGTACTGCAGGAAGGCGAGATCGTCGTTGGTGATCTCCGGCTTGATGTACTGCAGGAAACGCCCCTTGGAGAGGGCCTGACGCATGGTGGTGGCGTGGGGCAGATTGTATTTCGGCACCAGCTTCTTGACGTACTTGACCACGAAGTTGACCAGGGTGCCCTTGGCCAGCCCCAGGTTGTCCCCCATCCGGGTCAGAATAACGTGCTTGATCGGGGTGTCGTAGACCACCTTTTCCAGGGTATGGGCGAAGTTGGAGACGATGACGATGGCCTTGGCACCCGAATCTTTGAGCTGATGCTCCAGCTCGCGCGGGGTATAGAGCGGGTTGACGTTGACCACGATCATGCCGGCGCGCAGGATGCCGAACACGGCGATGGGGTATTGCAGCAGGTTAGGCATCATCACCGCAACCCGATCCCCTTTCTCCAGCTTCAGCTCGTTTTGCAGGTAGGCAGCAAAGGCGCGGGACTGCTCTTCCAGCCGGCGGTAGGTGATGGTTTGGCCCATGTTGACGAAGGCGGGCTGATCGGCAAACTGGGTTACCGAGGATTCGAACATCTCGACCAGGGAGCTGTATTGGTCTGGATTGATCTCGGCGGGGACCCCTTCCGGATAACGTTTCAGCCAGACTTTTTCCACAAACTTCTCCTGCATAACTAGCACCTGTGCGCTCACTGTGTTGCCTCCGTCCCGGTTCACATCCATTTTAATCGGTTGTTTTAAGCTGATGCTCTAATGCCGCACATATTTACACAGCGCAACATCAATTAACAGCAAATTAACAACAGAAAAATGTGAGGGAGAAAACAAACCTGGAATTATTGAAAGCTGGCGATTCTACCGAACTTGACAAAACTTTACGATACAAACGGCCGTATCAACCGAATTTTCCATATGAAAATGGTGGTTTCCACCCAATATGACCCGCTCGATCTGCTGGAAGGCATCCTGACGGGCCTGCCATTGGGCTTCAAGCGCAGCAAAGCCCTGTTCCCCCTGAATCAACAGCACCGGACAACGGATAGCCGCCATCAGTGCACGAGCTTGTCCTTCGCTCATTCTCAGGGGCGACAGATCCCGCAAGCGGGGGTCGCTGCGCCAGTGCCAGCGCCCTGCCCTCATCTCAAGCTGCCGTTCACAGATAAGACGCGCCGCCTGCGGCGTGATATCCGCCACTTTGCAACGGGCGGCGACAGCCTCATCGATGGAGGCAAAGCCGTTGGCACTGCGCTCCCGGGTGCGGCTGCGGTTTAAAATTGCACGTCGCAGCTGGGCAGGTACCTCCTCATCGGGCTGGCTCAGCGGCCCCAGCCCCTCCAGCATGACCAACCGCTCCACCTGTTCGGGGAACACCCCGGCATAGGCGGAGGCGATCAGCGCCCCGAGGGAGTGACCGAGCAGAGTGAAGCGCGACCAGCCTGCCGCCTGCACGATCTGGTAGAGATCGTCCAGCCAGTCAACAAAGACATAAGGGGTGGTTTTGTGATCGGAGTGACCATGTCCCGGCAGATCGACACAGATGAGGTGAAAATCCCCCAGATGGGGCGCCAGCGGCAAGAAGCTGGCACTGTTGTCGAGCCAGCCATGCAAGGCGATCAACAGGGGTTTGCCCTGCTGATCATGCTCAGCGGATTGATTCTCCAGCAAGGCCACCTGCCGACCATCCGCCAGCGTAAGCAGCCGCTCGTGCATGGTGCTCATCATAGCGTTAATCATGGCAAGCCTTAGCGACGCAGCGGCCGTCTCGGCCAGAAGGGATCATAGAAGGGGTCATAGAAGTAGGGGTCCATATAGCGCACCTCCACCTCCTTGACTGGCGGCCACAGCTTGCTGCCCGTCACATTGAGCACCGAGAAGCGGTACTTGTGCTCGCCAATCTGGCTATCAACCGGTTGGCCTATGGTGCCAAGCACCGTCAGGCTGCGCCCCTTGGCGTAAAGGGTCGGATCGACAAAACCCTTCATGATGGCCAGAAAACGCCCCGGGCTCTGCTCGGTCTGCTCCGGCACACCGTTGGATTTAAGCGGCAGATAGACCACTTCAATAACGCTCTGATCCGCCTTGTTGTGCACCGCCGAGATAACGCCGCTCCAGCGGGCCGGTTTGCCCTCCATTCCGCCAAGGGCGGGCTGATAGGCCACCAGCTGGTTTTCTGGTTCATAGGCCAGCTCCTTGGGAACCGAGCTACAGGCCCCGAGCAGCAGAGCCAGCGCCCCGACCACCATAGTGCGTTTCATCATATCGCTTCTGGTATTACGCATCATGTCACTCTCCTGTTGCCAGCGTGGCCTGTCGGGGCCATCCGCTTTTGTTGCAGCTGATGAGCGGCAAGAGCGACATGCTATCAGTGCTCCTGCCCTTATTCGCGACCCGGCAGTTTTTTCCAGGTCACCTTGTCACGCAAATAAACCGGCGTCGCCTGCTCCACAGGCACCGCCTCCCCCGCCAGCCAGGCGGCGCGGGCCAACGGCAGCATGTCTTCTGCCGCCGGGAAGCGCACCTGACTCACCGCCAGCTCATCGGCCAGACCACTCAGGGTCTCGCCATAGGTTTCAAAGCCGGTGCCGACGCAGGTCACAGGGCCCGCCAGCTTGCCACGGACGTCAACCAGTGCCGCGGGATCGCTCACCACCTCGTCACCCACCAGCTGCATGCGGCCATCAATCAGCTCATAGCGGCCGAAATAGACCTCGTTCATCCGAGCATCGATGGCGGTCAGCACCTGCTCGGCGCCATCCAGTCGATATGCCCCTTGCGCCATGGCGGCCAGGGTCGAGATGCCAATCAGCGGGACACCCGCACCAAACGCCAGACCTTGCGCCACACTGATGCCGATCCGCACGCCGGTAAAGGAGCCCGGGCCGCGGCCGAACGCGATGGCATCGAGGTCACTCAAACTTATCCCGGCATCCTCTAACACAGCCTGAACCATGGGCAGGATTTTTCGGGTGTGATCCCGTGGCGCCTCCTCCCAGCGGGAGAACAGCTTGTCACCCACCAGCAAGGCGGCGGAGCAGGCTTCGGTGGCGGTATCAACGGCCAGGATCTTCAACTCGTTCATGCTTTCCAATCTCTATAAAATCAGTCAATTACATAACCGGCAAGCGAGATATGCTCACCCGTTGTTCAAATCTGTTAGCTGGCGGCACACTTATTCACCGCGTTCAGTGCGATCGAAAAAACTCCCCAACGTTCCCAACTCCCGGGTGCGAGGGATGGCGGGCAGACTCTTGATAAAGGTGGCGCCGTAGGGTTTGTTGACCATTCGGGGATCACAGATCACCAGCACCCCGTGATCACTGCGATCACGAATAAGCCGCCCCACCCCCTGTTTGAGGGCGATCACCGCCTTGGGCAACTGCAGCTCGGCGAAGGGATCCGCCCCCTTGAGCTTGCAATCATCCACCCGCGCCTTGAGCAACGGATCATCGGGGCTGGCAAACGGCAGCTTGTCGATGATAACACACGACAACGCCGCCCCTCGCACGTCGATCCCCTCCCAGAAGCTGCTGGTCGCCACCAGCACGGCGCGGCCATTCTCGACAAACTCCTTGAGCAACCGCTGCTTGTTGTCCTCCCCCTGCAACAAGACGGTGCGGCCAATCTCCCGGCGCAGCACCTCGGCTACCTGACGCATCACCTGATGGCTGGTGCAGAGGAAGAAACAGCCACCCGGCGTCTTGTTGATCAGCGGGATCATCAGATTGGCCAGCTGCTCGCCACGGCCAAAGGCATTGGGCTCCGGCAGATAACGGGGCACACAGAGCCGCGCCTGCTCGCCATAGTCGAACGGGCTGTCGAGAATAAGCTCAGCACTGCCCGCCAGCCCCAGCTCGGCCTTGAAGTGATCAAAACGCATATCCACCGTCAGGGTGGCGGAGGTGAAGACCCAGGCCACTTCCGGTCTTTGCACCTCGGCACTGAATCGCTCGGCCACCGACAGCGGCGTCAGATTGAGGGTGAAATGAAGCCGTGAGCAGTCGTACCAGTAGGAGAAACCGGTCTGGTTGACCGCCAGCACTTCACCCAGGCGGGTGCGCAGTTCACTGATTCGCTCGAAGGCGTGATCCAGCTGCTCGCCACGGCCGAGAGCCAGTTTCAGCACTTCGTAGCAAAGCCCGATGGCATCGTTGAGACGAGCTAAAGCCTGCCCCCAAAGCGGCTGGCGCAGCATGTCGCGGGTATTACCGCGACCGCCATCCACCCCGAAGGCGAGACGCAAGTCCTGACTGGCGATAGCGAGCCGGTCCGCCGCCTTGCCGAGCTGGGCCATGTCGTGGGCCTCTGCCCGATAGGCCAGCTGGATATCCTGCGCCAGATCCTGAATCGTTCGGCTACCCACCGACTTGCCGAAGTAGTTGGTGGCGATCTCCGGCAGCTGGTGCGCCTCGTCAAACACATAGACTTGCGCTTCGGGCACCAACTCACCAAATCCGGTGTCTTTCACCGCCATATCGGCGAAGAAGAGGTGATGATTGATCACCACCACCTGGGCATCCATGGCGCGGCGACGGGCTACCACCAGATGGCAGTCGTCGTAATAGGGGCAGTCGCGGCCGAGGCAGTTGTCGTTGGTGCTGGTGACGTGGGCGAGGATCTCGGCGTTCTCCTGCAATCCCGGAATATCCCCCACATCGCCGTTATCGGTAGCAGTGGACCAGGATTTGACCTTCACCAGATCGTTGAGCACTTCTGGCTTTTGCAGATGGGATTCGCTCAAGAGCCGGTTCATCCGCTCGATGCAGAGATAATTGCTGCGCCCCTTGAGCAAGGCCACCGGCGGGGTATAGGAGAGCGCCCCTGTGATGGTCGGGAGATCCCGATAGAAGAGCTGCTCCTGCAGGTTCTTGGAGCCGGTACTGATCACCACCCGCTTGCCGGATTCCAGCGCAGGGACCAGATAGGCGTAGGTCTTGCCGGTACCGGTCCCCGCCTCCACCAGCAGACGGCCACCACTCTTGATGGCGCGCGCGACCGCTTCGGCCATCTCCAGTTGGGGAGCGCGGGCTTTGAAACCGTCGATATGGCTGGCCAGAGGGCCATCTGGCTTGAACAGGGTCTGGATGGTCAAAAGGGCGTCCCGCAGCAAAAGCGGCCATTATGCCAAAAGCGCGGCAAAAGCGGGACAGATAATCTGCTCAGACGAACAGATCGATCTGATGCTCGGGGTCCGGCTTGTGATCGCCCTCCTCCGCCTTGGGCTGATCACGCTTGGCGGGCGTACTATACGCCTGCTGACGCTTCTGGGAGTCACTGTTGTCAGTGCTGGTCTTGCGCAGCTGATGCTTCTTGCTGATCTGGTTCACTTCCCGCTTGATCTCTTCGCTGCCGGGCGCGGCAGGCGCCCGGGGCAAAATGGGGAACAACAGGTCCTGGCTGGGCATGATGGCGACTCCTGCAGGGGTTATTGTCTAGTTATCGACCAGAAAACCGTTTTCGCCACTTTAATCGATCAAATCACAATTTCGGGTTGCATTTTCTGTCAAGGCAGGTAGTTTAAATCAGGCGTCAATTACGACATCTTATTTTGTAAAGGATTGATTACATGAAGTTCACCACCCTGAAGACTCATCACCACCATCATCCCGACTAGTCTTTCAGGAGGTTGACTGCTGGAAGACACTTAACTGGTGACTTCCAAAAGGACCGCAAGATTCATAAACCCTCGGAAGCACCCACTTCCGAGGGTTTTTTCGTTTTTGACTAGAAGGAAATCGAGCAATGGAAACACAACGTCTGCGTATCGCCATGCAAAAGTCCGGTCGTCTGAGCCAGGACTCCCAAGCCCTGTTCAAGAGCTGTGGCCTGAAAATCAACCTGCGCGAGCAGCGCCTTATCGCCCATGTCGAGAACATGCCCATCGATATCCTGCGGGTGCGTGATGACGATATCCCGGGTCTGGTGATGGAAGGGGTGGTCGACCTTGGCATCATCGGCGAGAACGTGCTGGAAGAGGTGCAGCTTATTCGCGCCTCCCAAGGCCTCCCCTTCGAGGTCAAAACCCTCAAGCAGCTGGACTTTGGTGGCTGCCGCCTCTCGCTGGCGGTGCCGGAAGATGTGACCTACACAGGGCCAGCGAGCCTTGCCGGCAAACGCATCGCCACCTCCTACCCCGGGCTGCTCAAGCGCTTCTTCGACGAAAAGGGTCTTGGCTTCAAGAGCGTGATGCTGGGCGGTTCGGTGGAAGTGGCACCCCGCGCGGGTCTCGCCGATGCCATCTGCGATCTGGTCTCCACCGGTGCAACCCTGGAAGCCAATGGCCTGAAAGAAGTAGAGGTGATCTACCGCTCCAAGGCGGTACTGGTACAGGCCCCCAACCCCTTGTCCGATGCCAAGCAGAAACTCATCGACACCCTGCTGCCCCGTATTCAGGGGATGCAGCAGGCTCGCGAGAGCAAGTACATCATGCTGCACGCCCCCAAAGACAAGCTCGATGCCATCACCGATCTGCTGCCGGGTGCCGAGCGCCCCACCATCATGCAGCTGGCCGGTGACACCAATCAGGTGGCCCTGCACGTCGTCTCCAGCGAGACCTTGTTCTGGGAGACCATGGAGCAGCTCAAGGCTCTGGGTGCCAGCTCCATTCTGGTGCTGCCCATCGAAAAAATGATGGAATAAGGAAGGGACATCATGCAGACCCTGATCTGGAAGACCCTCTCCCCTGCCCAGCAGGCCGACGTGCTGACCCGCCCCGCCCTCAATGACGAAGCCGACATCGGCGCTGTGGTGCGGGAGATCATCGATGCGGTACGCAGCCGGGGCGATGAGGCCCTGCGCGAGCTGAGCCAGCGCTTCGAGCGCGCCCCCCGTGAACAGCTGCGCGTTAGTGAAGATGAGATTGAAGCCGCCTGCACGCGGCTGGATGACGACATCAAAAACGCCATCGAAGCGGCCATTGCCAACATTCGCACCTTCCACGCCGCGCAAGTGCAGCCAGTGGTACGGGTAGAAACCCAACCAGGTGTGGTATGCGAGCTGCGCACCCAGCCCATCAGTCGGGTCGGCCTCTATGTGCCGGGGGGCAGCGCGCCGCTCCCCTCCACCGTGATGATGCTGGCTATTCCGGCGGCTATCGCCGGTTGCCGTGAAGTGGTGCTCTGCACCCCGTCCCCCGCCAGCGACGAGATCCTGTTTGCCGCCCGCGCCTGCGGCGTCGAGAAGGTGTTCGCCATCGGCGGCGCCCAGGCCATCGCCGCCATGGCTTACGGCACCGAGAGCATTCCCAAGGTGGACAAGATCTTCGGCCCGGGCAACGCCTATGTGACCGAAGCCAAGGGGCAGGTATCCCGCGACTGGCGCGGCGCCGCCATCGATATGCCAGCTGGCCCCTCCGAGGTGCTGGTGATCGCCGATGAGAGCGCGAACCCAGCCTTCGTGGCGGCGGATCTGCTCTCCCAGGCCGAGCATGGCCCAGACAGCCAGGTGGTGCTGGTGACCACCTCGCCACTGTTGGCCGATGCCATCGCAGGGGAAATCAAGAGCCAGTTGGCCAAGTTGAGCCGCCGCGATATCGCAGCCCAGGCGCTCGGCAGCAGTCTGGTGATCCTCTGTGACGATCTGGCCGAGGCGTGTGCCATCTCCAACGCCTATGCGCCGGAACACCTGATCGTGCAGACCCGCGCTCCCCGCGATCTGCTGGATAAACTCGAGAACGCCGGTTCCATCTTTCTGGGAGCATGGACACCGGAATCGGTCGGCGATTACGCCAGCGGCACCAATCACACTCTGCCCACCTACGGCTATGCCCGCACCTGCTCGAGCCTTGGCCTCGCCGATTATCAGCGCCGCTACACGGTGCAGGAGCTGAGCGAGCGCGGCATTCAGGGCCTTGGCCCCATTGTCGAGCGCATTGCTCAGGCCGAAGGGCTCGATGGCCACAAGAACGCCGTCACCCTCAGGTTGAACGCCCTGGCCGCCGCGCCCCAACCAACAGCACAGCAAAAGGATTTGTCATGAGCATTGCCAATCTGGCGCGCCGCGTGGTGCGGGCCCTCACCCCTTATCAATCCGCCCGCCGCATCGGCGGCAAGGGCCACGTCTGGCTTAACGCCAACGAAGCGCCGCTGGCCTATCCCTTCACCATCGAGGGGAGCCGCCTCAACCGCTACCCCGAGTGCCAACCGGCCGAGGTGGTGAACGGCTATGCCGCCTATGCCGGGGTCAATCCCGATCAGGTGCTGGTGAGCCGCGGCGCCGATGAGGCCATCGAGCTGCTTATTCGCACCTTCTGCGAAGCGGGTGAAGATCAGATCCTCATCTGTCCGCCCACCTACGGCATGTACGCCATCAGCGCCGAGACCTGTGGCGTCGGTATCGTCGAGCAGCCGCTGACCGCCAGCCGCCAGCCCGACTGGCCCGCCATCGCCGATCGCCTCAGTGACGTGAAACTGGTGTTTCTCTGCTCCCCCAACAACCCCACCGGGGATCTGGTGGGACGTGACGGTCTCATCGCTTTGCTGGAGAAAGCCCGGGATCGCGCCATCGTGGTGGTGGACGAAGCCTATATCGAGTTCTGCCCGGAAGCATCCGTAGTGGACCTGTTGGCCCGCTTCCCCAATCTGGTGGTGACCCGCACCCTCTCCAAGGCCTTTGCCCTGGCGGGGATCCGCTGCGGCTTTACGCTGGCAAGCCCCGAGGTGATCGCCATGCTGGCCAAGGTGATCGCCCCCTATCCCATCCCCGAGCCCATCGCCCAGATCGCGGCGCAGGCCCTCTCCCCCATGGGACTGGAGCTGATGCAAGAGCGAGTGGTAGAGCTCAACAAGCAAAAAGACGCCTTCAAGGCAGAGCTGACAACGCTTGCCTGCGTGAAGGAAGTATTCGAAGACAAGGGCAACTTCGTGCTGGTGCGCTTTGTGGATGGCGCCGCCGTCTTTGCTGCCATGAAGGCCGCTGGCATCATACTGCGGGATTTCTCGACTAAACCCGGCCTTGATAACAGCATTCGCGTCACCATCGGCTATCAGGGCGAGATGGATGCCGTGCTGGCGGTACTGCGTGATCTGCCCTCTCCCACTTTGTAAGACAAGGATGTAGCGATGAAGACCCCGTTTTTGTTTATCGACCGCGACGGCACCCTGATTGAAGAGCCGGTGACCGACAAGCAGGTAGATAGCCTTGCCAAGCTGCGCTTCGAGCCCATGGTCATTCCGGTGCTGCGCGAGTTGCAGGCCGCCGGCTATGTGCTGGTGATGGTGACCAATCAGGATGGGCTGGGCACCGACAGCCTGCCGCTGGAGAACTTCCAGCCACCCCACGACCTGATGATGCACCTGTTTGAATCGCAAGGGGTGAAGTGGGAGCAGGTGCTGATCTGCCCGCACTTCCCCACCGACGGTTGCAGCTGCCGCAAGCCCCACCTCGGGCTGGTAAAGGAGTATCTCGCCTCGGGTCGCATCGACTTTGCCAACTCCTTCGTGATTGGCGATCGCCAGACCGATCTGCAGCTGGCCGAGAATATGGGCATTGGCGGCATTCGCTACCACCCACAGGATCACGACTGGCTCGCCATCCGTGATCAGCTGTTGTCCAAGGGGCGCGTAGCCTCGGTGGAGCGTAACACCAAGGAGACCCGCATTCAGGTAGCGGTAGATTTGGACAAGAGCGGCGGCAACCAGATCGCCACCGGCATCGGTTTCTTTGATCACATGCTGGATCAAATTGCCACCCACGCCGGTTTCCAGCTCAAGCTGAACGTCAGCGGCGATCTGCATATCGACGATCACCACACGGTAGAGGATGTGGGGCTGGCGCTGGGTCAGGCGCTGCGTCAAGCCCTTGGCAACAAGCGCGGTATCGGCCGTTTCGGCTTCGTGCTGGCTATGGACGAGGTGCAGGCGGTGATCGATGCGCGTCCGCTGACCGAGCAGGAGGTGAGCACGGCGCTGGATCTCAGTGGTCGCCCCTACTTCGTGTTTGACTGCCCGAGCGGTTTTGGCCGCGACAACGTGGGTGAGATGGCCACCGAGATGGTGCCCCACTTCTTCCGCTCGCTGTCGGACGCCATGGCCATCACCTTGCAGATGAAGGTGGGCAGCGGCAACACCCACCATCAGGTGGAAGCGCTGTTCAAAGGCTTTGGCCGCGCCCTGCGTCAGGCTATTCGGGTGGAAGGGAGCGAGCTTCCCTCCAGCAAGGGAGTGCTGTGATGGATGTGAGCAAGCAGAAGCTGGTCATTATCGATACCGGCTGCGCCAATCTGGCCTCGGTCAGAATGGCGTTCGAACGCCTCGGCGTGCAGCCGCTGGTCTCAAGCCAGACAGCCGATATCGAGCAGGCGGACAAGCTGATCCTGCCCGGCGTCGGCACCGCGGTGGCCGCCATGAACAACCTCAACGAGCGTGGGCTGGTACCGCTCATTCGCGCCGCCAAACAGCCGCTGCTGGGCTTTTGCCTCGGCATGCAGATGCTGGCAGAGGCCTCCGAAGAGAGCATGGGTACGGATGACTCGTCAGAGCGGCTTATCGACTGCCTTGGCATAGTGCCGGGCAAGATCCGGTTGATGGAGGTCGGCACCTTACACCAGTCAAGCATGCGCCTGCCCCATATGGGCTGGAACCAGATTGAGCACGACGAGACCCATCCTCTGCTCAAGGGGATCCCGAGCGGCAGCTACTTCTACTTCGTGCACTCCTATGCGCTGGAGGTGACCGAAGCGACGCTGGCGACCTGCGACTATGGCAAACCTTTTACCGCGATTGTCGCCCGTGACAACTTCTTTGGCGCCCAATTCCACCCGGAGCGCTCAGGCGCAGCCGGTGCCCGTTTGCTGCAAAATTTTCTGGAGCTATGAATGATCATTCCCGCAATTGACCTTATCAACGGTCAGGTGGTTCGCCTCTATCAGGGGGACTACGAGCAGAAGACCGAATACAGCAGCAGCCCGCAGGCCCGCTTCGACGAATATGTCTCTCAGGGGGCGGTGCAGCTCCATCTGGTGGATCTGGACGGTGCCAAAGATGCCAAGGCGCGCCAGCTGCCCCTGCTGACCCAACTGCTGTCAGCTACCGAAGCGCCGGTGCAAGTTGGCGGCGGCGTGCGCACGGAGCAGGATGTGGCAGATCTGCTGGCCGCCGGTGCCAGCCGGGTGGTGATTGGCTCCACCGCCGTCAAATCCCCGGATCTGGTGGCCAGCTGGATGGAAAAATATGGCCCCGAGCAGATCGTGCTGGCGCTGGACGTCAATATCGATGAGCAGGGCAATCGCCATATCGCGGTGGCAGGCTGGCAGGAGAACAGCGGGGTGACCATCGAGGCGCTGATCGAGCGCTTCCTCCCCGCCGGGCTCAAGCATGTGCTCTGTACCGACATCAGCCGTGACGGCACCCTGGCTGGCACCAACGTCGAACTCTATCGGGATCTCTGCGCCCGCTACCCGAGCGTCGCCTTTCAAGCCTCCGGCGGCATTGGCGGCATCGCGGATATCGAGGCGCTCAAGGGCTCCGGCGTCAAGGGGATCATCCTTGGCCGCGCCCTGCTGGAGGGCAAATTCTCGGTGGGTGACGCCATCGCCTGCTGGCAAGCCCCCGCAGCCGATACCACAGGAGGCAACTGATGCTGGCAAGACGCATTATCCCCTGCCTCGACGTAAAAGATGGCGTGGTGGTCAAAGGGGTGCAATTTCGCAACCACGAGGTGATGGGCGGCATTGTCGAGCTGGCGCGCCGCTACGCCGAGGAAGGGGCTGACGAGCTGGTGTTCTATGACATCACCGCCTCCAGCGATGCGCGGGTAGTGGACAAGAGCTGGGTAAGCCGGGTAGCGGAGGTGATCGATATCCCCTTCTGCGTCGCCGGTGGCATTAAAAGCGTGGAAGATGCCCGCCAGATCCTGGAATTTGGCGCCGACAAGGTCTCCATCAACTCTCCGGCGCTGGCCGACCCGACCCTTATCAGCCGACTGGCCGAGCGCTTTGGCGTGCAGTGCGTGGTGGTGGGCATTGACTCCTACTTCGACGCCGAGACGGGCCACTATCAGGTCAAACAGTTTACCGGTGACGAGAGTCGCACCCGCACCACTGCCTGGCACACCCTCGACTGGGTACAGGAGGTGCAAAAACGCGGCGCGGGCGAAATCGTGCTGAACGTGATGAATCAGGACGGCATGCGTCAGGGTTATGATCTTGAGCAGCTCAAGCTGGTGCGCAGCGTCTGCAAGGTGCCGCTGATCGCCTCCGGCGGCGCCGGTGCCATGGCACACTTTCGCGATGCCTTTACCCTCGCCGATGTGGACGGGGCGCTGGCCGCCTCTGTGTTCCACAAGGGCCTAATCCCCATTCCCGAACTGAAACGCTGGCTGAAAAACGAAGGAGTCGCCATCCGTGAATAACTTCTCTGAAAATGCACAAACCACCGCCAGCGCGCGCCCCCTTGCCGAGCAGCTCGATTGGGCAAAATGTGATGGCATGATCCCCGCCATCGTCCAGCACGCCGCCAGCGGCGAGGTGCTGATGCAGGGCTTTATGACCCGTGAGGCACTGGAAAAGACACAGACCACAGGTCAGGTCACCTTCTTTAGCCGCAGCAAACAGCGGCTTTGGACCAAGGGTGAAAGCTCGGGCCATGTGCTCAAACTCGTGGCCATCAGCACCGACTGCGATCAGGACTCTCTGCTGATCGCCGCCAACCCCGTCGGCCCCACCTGCCACAAAGGGACAACCTCCTGCTTCCATGGTCACCCGCTGCCACCCCTCGGTTTTCTGGCAGAGCTGGAACAGGTGCTGGCCGCCCGCAAAGGGGCCGATCCGGCCACCAGCTACACCGCCAGCCTCTACGGCAAAGGGACAAAGCGCATCGCCCAGAAGGTGGGTGAGGAAGGTGTTGAAGTGGCGCTGGCCGCCATGGCCAAGGATCGGGAGGAGCTCATCAACGAATCCGCCGATCTGCTCTACCACCTCACCGTGCTACTGCAAAACGAAGGGCTGGGATTACAGGATGTCGTTCAGCGGCTTTATGAGCGGCATCAAAAATAATATTCATGTTTAGAAATGGGCTTATGCCCATTTCTATTTTAAATTGCATGCTAGCTCAACCAGATCTTGATAATCATTAATATTGATATTTTGATTTGCCAAATAATATGCTAGTAGCGCTTCTTCATGTCTAGCCTCGGCAAATGAATCCATTGAATATTTACCCAATACTCCCCCTATCGAAATAGCTTCCTTTGCGGCAACTAATTGAGCTTTATTTTTGATGGAGAAAAAGAAACAACCTATGTATTTTGATATACTTACTTCAGCTTTTAAAAGCTCTGAGCTATTGTTCTCCCAAGGCAAATAAAAACCTAACTCTTTATTAGATTTAAATCGCTCGTAGAACCCAATGTTGGAGACTGACTTTTTACTATCATTTCTAAGTGATAATTCTAAACTAACTATCTTTCTATATAGCTCAGGCTCACGCTCTTTGGCTAAAAGAAGTATGGAAAAAATTACCAAATCAAAACTATCACTAAAGTTTGATATTGCAGCCTTTACTTTGTCTATGTATTGTTCAATATCTCTAAGCTGAAGACTAAAGGCATCTGCGAGCACAGATAGCAACAATGAAAATTCGCCTATTGTTTTAAATCTTGGAAAAAGGTGCTCAAATAATGCATCATCAAGAGTCATGTAGCTTTCAATAAATGACGCTTTTGATATTTCCTTTAAGGCAAATTGCCGCCTGAAAAAACGTCTTAGATAAGCAGATGCATGAAATCCTTCACCATAAATGACCTTGATAGAATGCTGTAACTGCTCGGTATCCGTGGCCAATACAAAAACCACTTCGGGAATATCGAAAATATGCTTGATGGTCTCAAGCATCTCTACTGCATAAGAGGGGCGACAGCGATCCAGCTCATCTATCAAAATGAATGCGGGATAATCCAGTTCTCCTTCACTTAAACCAACAGCTCCCTCAACCCATTGCCGGATCTCTTGTTTAAGATACTGAATAGATTCATAACGCTCTTTGTGATTGCTGCAAAGTGTATCAACCAGCTTATCTGCGTCTTCGCCTTCCACAGAAAAATCACTATCTTCCCATCCAGCTTTTTTAATGGCTGACTTGAGCACCAATTTCCCGCCAACTTTGAGCAAACCCAATAGTTTGGACTTGATGCCATCAGGTATGGCAACCTTATTTCCCGTTGCATCTCTCAATTGATCGATAATCGACGAGATCACCGTCAATAAGGGATCATCGGAAAAGTCCTGCTGCCAAGCGTCGATATAGACAGTGGGATAGTGCGCTTTCAGCTCCATATACCAGCGCTTGATAAACCAGGTTTTACCCGCCCCCCACTCGGCATTGAGGTTGAGCACATAGTTGCGCTGCTTGCCTTCGGCGGCGAGGTAGTTGGTCAGAAATTCGGCATAGCGGGCGCGATCCAGCCGATCTGCGCTCAAACTCTCTTCGCTACCCGCAATGGCCCCCGGCCCGTCCCACTGAACTGTGTCATTCCAATTAAACGGTGCCACTGCCATCTCGTATCTCTCCATATTGCGTTGCTGGAGATGATATCAGGGACACCGAGGAAATAGTTTGACTAAAGACCTGTTCGTTACCCTTTTTGCCACTTGGGGAGGTTTATTTAGCTGTTGTTCAACTTCTCTGCCGAGAGCCGATGATAGAGGGTCGATACATGGTGGCAAGCTATCTCAACAACCATGGACTCAACTGATTTCCTTTGATTTGCTCAGAGGTTACAACCATGTGACATAACGCAGAACCTGCGGAAATAAATGAGAAATATGCCGTGAAGAGTGCTTAATTTAAAGCAGTTGATGCACGTTGGCCTCGTGTTCAGCCAACCAATCACAGCGACCCAAGGATGGCCAACTTCATGAAGGATGAACCCTTCTCCACCCGATTGCAGCACGAGCTGGATCACCTCAGATCCATCTTTAACGAGATGGGGGCTTACCTCTTTACCAAGGATCTGGATGGCCGTTATATCTATGCCAATCAGGCTGTGCTGGATCTCTTTGGTTGTACCCTGGCCGAACTGCAAGGCAAGGATGATCGCGCCTTTTTTGACCTCGACTTCTCGGAAGATCTGAGACGAAATGATCGTCAGGTGCTGGAGCAGCAGGTCGCCATCGCCCGGGAGGAGATCAACTACCTCAAACCCACGGGAGAGAAACGGGTCTACTGGAGCGTGAAAAAGCCGATGTACGACCGGGATGGCACGCTGATCGGTCTGTGCGGCATCTCCACCGATATCACGGAACACAAGCTGATTGAGGCCCGTATGGCCGAGCAGCATCAGTTGCTGGAGATCATCCTCGCCAACGTGGATGCCCATATCTATATGAAGGACAGCCAGCACCGCTTTCTCTACGTCAATCAGAAGGTATGTGCCCTGCTCGGTTTACCCGCCGAACAGATCATCAACCGCAGCGATAATGAGCTGTTCTCCCCACACGGAGCCAACCAGCTGTGGCAGCTGGACAACCGGGTGTTCGAAACGGGTGAGCTGCAAGCCGGTGAAGAGTCACTGACCGATACCGAAGGCAAGCAACATTACTACTGGTCTGTCAAAGTCCCCTTCAAGCTGGCTGATGGTACCCCCACCCTGATCGGTATCTCCTCCGATATCACCGAGCTGCACCAGCTCAAGGAACAACTGCAATATCAATCGGTTCGTGACAGCCTCTCCGGACTTTATAACCGCCGTTTCTTCTTCGAGGTGTGCGAAAAGAACCTGAGTATGAACATGCGCCACCAGCTCACCTCGGTGCTGATAGTGCTGGATGTGGATCAGTTCAAATGCATCAACGATCGCTACGGTCACCCGCTGGGCGATCAGGCGCTGATCCATCTGGGCAGGGTGATGCAATCGGTGCTGCGCAGCGAAGATGTGCTGGCCCGCATCGGCGGTGACGAGTTTGCCATCTTGCTGCCCAACACCACCCTCTCGGCCGCCGCATCACTGGCCGAACGGCTGCGCAAGCAGGTGATGCAAAGCCCGTTACCCCTTGCCGATGGGGATGAGCTGGTTATCACCATCAGCGCCGGGCTGGTGGAAAATAGCAAGGGGGAGCAGATGGAGAGCCTCTACGCCCGCGCCGATCAGATGCTCTATCAGGCCAAACAGAGCGGCCGCAACTGCGTTGCCTGCAAGGCTCCCTAGCCATACAACGGGAGGGCCAGCAGCCCTCCAGACCCCTTGTATCTCCCTCCTATGAATGGCTGTGCTGGCTCCTTACGAACAGGCCGCTACCCCAACTGTTTGCGCAGCACGAATTTTTGTACCTTGCCGGTCGAGGTTTTCGGCAACGGGGTGAAGATGATGCGTTTGGGGGCCTTGAAGTGGGCCATCTGCTCACGACAAAAGGCGATCAGCTCCGCCTGGGTAGTCTCTCGCCCCTCTTTCAGTTTCACGAAGGCGCAGGGCACCTCCCCCCACTTCTCGTCGGGCATGGCGATCACCGCCGCTTCGTCCACATCGGGATGGCGATAGAGCACATCTTCCACCTCCAGACTGGAGATGTTCTCCCCGCCCGAGATGATGATGTCCTTGGATCTGTCCTTGATCTCCACATAACCATCCGGGTGCCACACCGCCAGATCGCCACTGCGAAACCACCCCTCCGCCATCGCCTCGGCGCTGGCCGCCGGATTTTTCAGATAGCCCTTCATCACCACATTACCGCGCAGCACTATCTCCCCCATGGTTTTGCCATCTTTGGCTACCGGCTCGCCACTGACCGGATTGATAACCCGCATCTCCCCCTGCAGAGGTGACGCAACCCCCTGCCGTGCCTTGAGGCGGGAGAGCGCCGTAGCATCCTGCCCTTGCCAGCTTCTCTGCGGCTCGCACAACACGCAGGGACCATAGGTTTCGGTGAGGCCATAGACGTGGGTCACGGCGATCCCCATCGCTTCCATACCGGCGATCACGGTGGCGGGGGGCGCAGCGCCGGCGGTCATCACCTTGATGGGGTGATCCAGCCCACGCTTGAGCGCCGGATCGGCATTGTTGAGCATATTGAGCACGATGGGCGCTGCGCAGAAATGACTCACCTTGTGCTCATGCAGCGCCTCATAAATGGCGGCCGCCTGCACATGACGCAGACAGACGCTCACCCCGGCGGTGGCCGCCAGCGTCCAGGGGAAACACCAGCCGTTGCAGTGAAACATCGGCAAGGTCCATAGGTAGACGGGATGTTTGGGCAGCTCCCAGGAGAGCACATTGTTGATGGCGTTGAGGTGGGCGCCGCGATGGTGATAGACCACCCCCTTGGGGTTGCCGGTGGTGCCGGAGGTGTAGTTAAGGGAGATGGCCTGCCACTCATCTTGTGGCAGCCAGCCGGGCTCATCGCCGTTACCAGTGGCAATAAAGGCCTCATAGGTCAGTTCACTGACAAGCGCCCCCTCCCGGTAGAGGGGATCGTCGATGGCGATGACCAGCGGTTGGCGCTCCAGCAGATCCAATGCCTTGCGCACCACGGCGCCGAACTCCCTGTCCACCAGCACCGCCTTGCTCTGGGCATGCTGGAAGATAAAGGCCATCGACTCGGCATCGAGCCGGGTATTAATGGTGTTCAGCACGGCGCCGCTCATGGGCACCCCGAAGTGTGCTTCAAACATCGCCGGGATATTGGGCGCAACGATGGAGACGGTATCCCCCTCCCCGATACCGCTGAGCCGCAGGGCCGAGGCCAGCAGGCGGCAACGGCGGGCGGTCTCGCCCCAGCTCTGGCGCAGCGGGCCGTGGATCAGCGCCGGATAGTCGGGATAGACCCGCTCCGCCCGCCCCAAAAAGCTGATGGGGGTCAGGGCCTCAAAATTGGCGGCAGTTTTGGCAAGGTCGCGCTCATAGATGTTCTGCACTGTCATCGGGTTCCTTCCTCACAAGTGGCACAAAACGGGCTATTTCGGGATCAATCAGAGATCAGCAAGCGACATAGGCATCCTGCCCGTCACTGGTCTCTTATGGGGATGACAGCCTAACAGTGAGCCTGCGGCGGCAGGTATTAGCAAAACGTCTTAGACAGGGGCAGCCTGCTGCCAACAGAGGCCCCCTGTTTTCGTTGCAAAAAAATATTTCATTACGGGAAAGCGTGCCATTTTTTTCACAGGCTGTTTTTGGCGAATAACGAAAAATGACGATAATGGAATATTATTCCGTCAAAACTGCTTTATATGTCATTTCATTCATCTCGGCACGCACTATTTTCATGACCTTTATTTAAGGTAAACCGCATAAAACGAAAGCCGAAATAGTTATTGCATAATAACTTTTATTTCATATCAGCTGTTAAATCCATGGAAAATAAATTTTGTGAGCCATCCCATAAAGCGAGCATGGCACCATGTTCATTCAGCCACACACGGGTTACGGTTACAACGTGAAACAATCTACCGGATGTTCAATATCAGGCCAGATTTCTCGCCAATCACTACGCAATCCACAGTGAGTTTGCGTACCTTGGATGTATGACGCAGAAACCCTATCGACCCGATATTCCGCCGAGCCCAAACCTGCTTTATCAAGGAGCATTTTATGTGTGCCGTGCCGAATACCACACCACGCAGACAATTCCCTACTGCATTTACCATTCTGTTTCTTATTATGTTACTGGCCATTGCACTGACCTGGATAATTCCGGCGGGCGCCTATGCCAAGCTCTCTTATAATCCAGCCAGTGAAAGTCTGATGGTCAATAGCCCACAGGGGGAAATAAGCCGACTTCCCGCAACCCAGGATGCCCTGGCAAAACTTAACATCAATATTGCGGTGGAGCAATTTACCAACGGCACCATCCGCAAGCCCATTGCCATTCCCGGCACCTATGCCCGATTGGAGCAAGCGCCCAAGGGGTTCGGTGACGTGGCGGTCAGCATGGTCAAGGGCACCATAGAGGGGGCGGATATCATCGTCTTTATTCTGGTGCTCGGGGGGCTGATCGGCGTCATCAACAAGACAGGTGCCTTCAGTGCAGGGCTGGTGGCGTTGTCGCGCAAGACCCGGGGCAACGAGTTCCTGTTTGTGGCGCTGGTCTGCTTCGTAATGGCGCTGGGAGGCACCACCTGCGGACTGGAGGAAGAGGCGGTCGCCTTCTATCCCATACTGGTGCCCATCTTTCTGGCGCTCGGCTATGACTCCATCGTCTGCGTGGGAGCCATCTTCCTCGCCGCCTCCATGGGCACCACCTTCTCCACCATCAATCCCTTCTCGGTGGTGATCGCCTCCAATGCCGCCGGCATTCCCTTTACCGAGGGGCTGATCTTTCGCGCCATTGGCTGTCTGGTGGGCACCATGGTGGTGATCAGTTATCTCTACTGGTACTGCAAGAAGATCAAGGCCAACCCGGCCTTCTCCTACACCTATGAGGACAGAGAGAGTTTTCGCGCCCGTTTTCTCAAAGAGGGCTCTATGGACGAAGGGGTGCCCTTCACCCTGCGCCGCAAGATCATTCTGACCCTGTTTATCCTCGCCTTCCCGCTGATGGTGTGGGGCGTCTCCATGGCCGGTTGGTGGTTTCCGCAGATGGCAGCCACCTTCCTGACCATCGCCATCATCATCATTTTTATCTCGGGTCTCAAAGAGAAAGAGGCAGTCGAGGCCTTCACTCAGGGGGCGTCGGAGCTGGTGGCGGTCTCCCTCATAATCGGGCTGGCACGGGGGGTCAATCTGGTGCTGGATCAGGGGATGATCTCGGACACCATTCTGGCCTACGCCTCCGATCTGGTCTCCGGCATGCACGGCGCCGTGTTCGCGGTGGCGCAGATGCTGGTGTTCACCCTGCTGGGGCTGGTGGTGCCCTCCTCCTCCGGGCTCGCAGTGCTCTCCATGCCCATCATGGCGCCGCTGGCAGATACCGTGATGATCCCCCGCTATATCGTGCTGTCGGCCTACAACTGGGGCCAATACGCCATGCTGTTCCTGGCCCCCACCGGACTGGTGCTGGTCACCCTGCAGATGCTCGGCATCCAGTTCAACAAGTGGGTCAAGTTCGTGCTGCCCATGGTGGGCTTTGTGCTGGGATTTGGCGCCCTGATGCTGGTGGCGCAAGTGATGTTGGCCTGATGGGCCTGTGATACATGAGTGACAACACCCCGAGCCTGGCGCGGGGTGTTCTTTTGTCAGCCTTAGTGGCGCACCCGCCCCTGCTGGCGGAAGCAGTAGAGTTTAAGGCTGATGTCGGCGATATCGGCGGGAAGCTCCTCTCCCTGCTCGGCCAGGGGCCGGTAGAGGGATGAGAGCAGACGTTCAGCCTGCTGCGCCGTGATGATGTTGGCCTGGATGGCCGGGGTGATCCAGCTGGGTAACATTGACATATCTCCCCCTCGTTGATCCGGTGATCTCGGGTGAACCTCTTCATATCAGGTCTTACGCAGTTGTCTGCCGACCCGTTCACCCTCTGCTTCACCCAATCAAAGCAAAATGCTTGCCGTGATCTCTTATCGGCCAACATCCGATGGGGCTGGAGCCATTTATCAACCACTTGCGTGGCCATCTCAACGAACAGAGCCCTTGCTCAAGGCCTCCCTTGACCTGCCCCCGTCAGCACTTTGCCACTCTGGCATTCTGCTCACCGCACGCCTTGCAAATTGCGACTCGAATTGCTCCTTATTACACTGGCACAGTCCACCATGCGCCGGAAACCGGTCACTTTTAGTCCGTTGTCGCCAAAGCCAGACACTTTTTCGGGGTGACTGTTTTTTGACCTTGCCAGCGCCTGTCGCAGACCCATCCCCCTCGCCTTGTTCGGCCAACCGGTTATGACAAGATGGCGCCAGATTGGAACAGCCCGTATGGGTATGCAGGAGAACAACAAGATGAACAGATCCATGATGGCAGGTATCGGTATTGGCATCGCCTCGGCCCTGGCGCTCTCGGCGGCGGCCAGTGGCTCGCTCTTTACACCACAACCCACCTTTGCCGAGGTGATTGCCAGCAAGCCGATCACCGAGACCATCAAGACTCCCCGCCAGGAGTGTCGCAACGTCACCGTGACCCACCGCAAGCCGGTACAGGATGAGCACAAGATCCTCGGCACCGTGGTGGGCGCGGCGCTGGGGGGCGTGGTCGGCCACCAGTTTGGTGGCGGCAGTGGCAAGAAGGTGGCCACCGCTGCCGGGGCTGTCGCGGGTGGTTATGCCGGTAATCAGGTGCAGGGCAATATGCAGGCTGGCGATACCTACACCACCACCGAGCAGCGCTGCAAAACCGTGCAGGATACTAGCGTCAACACAATTGGTTATGACGTGACCTATCGCCTCGCAGGTCAGGAGGGGGTGATCCGCATGAAGCAAGCCCCCGGTGCAACCATTCCGGTCAAAGATGGCAAATTGGTGATCGACCAGCCAAAAGTGTGATTTCTCCTGACCCCACTCAGCAGCAGGCCCGCCTCTTTCGAGGCGGGCCTGTGTTTTTGGACGGCTTGTTTCCTTTTTCAAACAACGGCACGCACCACTCACGGCACTAGAACTATCACCCCTTGCAGCACTTCTTCACCGCCCGCACCACGTTCTGATAGCCGGTACAGCGGCAGAGGTTGCCAGAAAGGCCGCGGCGGATCTCCGCATCGGTCAGTGGACGGCGCTCGGTCTTGTCGAGCAGAGCCGCGCTCGCCATCACGAGGCCCGGGGTGCAAAAACCGCACTGCACCGCCCCCTCGTCGATAAAGGCCTGCTGCACGTCGGAGAGCTCGTTACCTTTGCGTTCCCCCTCCACGGTACGAATGGATTTGCCATCGGCCCACACCGCCAGATAGAGGCAGCTGTCGATAGCGGTGCCATTCACCCGCACGGTACAGGCGCCGCACTCACCGACACAGCACCCCTCTTTCACACTGATCAGCCCCTGCCCGCGCAGGAAGTGGAGCAGCGACATGGTGGGCGGCACTGCATAGGAGTAAGGCTTGCCGTTGATCTCGCACTGGATCTCCACTGCGGGACAGCTTTGCGGTTGCATCATAGGATCTTGCCTCCGGCACGTTCGACTGCGCAGGCGACCACCCGCTGCGCCAGGGTTTTGATAAGGTGCAGGCGAAACTCCTTCTCCGCCCGCCAGGAGGAGCGCGGCGCCACATCGGCTACCACCGCCTCGGCAATGGCTGCCAGTGTGGCGCGAGTCAGCGGTTGCCCTTCGGCCGCAGCTTCCGCGTGAGGCGTGCGTACCGGTGTCGGTGCCGCCACCCCATAGGCCAGCCGCAGACTCTTGAAGTGACCATCCTCAATCTGGCAGTAGGCGGCGCAGCCGATGGTCGCGATATCCATGGCATCGCGCATGGCGTATTTGAAGTAGTGGGAGCCCACATGGGGGTGAGAGTCCGGGGCAAAGTGAAACGCCACCAGAATTTCCGCCGGTTGCAGCGCAACCTTGCCTGGGCCGGTATGAAAACCGGCGATGGGGATGCGGCGTGTGCCGTTAGGACCAGCAATCTCAAGCTCGGCCTCCAGCGCGACGGTAGGCGCCGCCGAGTCGGCACTGGTGGCGCCGTTGCAGATGTTGCCGCCATAGGTGGCGACGTTGCGGATCTGCGGGCCGGCGATAGTAGCGGCCGCCTCGGCCAGCATCGGCAGGCGGCGCTGCACCAGTTCGTTCTCGATGAGCTCGGTAAAGGTGGTGCCGGAGCCGATGCGGATAGAACCGTCAGCCAGCTCGCTCACCCCTTTGAGTTCGGGCAAGTCGTGAATATCGACGATATGGCGATAGGCGGCGTTGAGGTGATGCAGCTGGATCATCACATCGGTGCCACCGGCCAGAAGGCGCGCCTCGGGGTCAGCCTGACGCAGGGCGACCGCCTCGGCCACACTGTGCGCCTTGTAGTAACGGGCAATATCAAACATGGTGTTGCTCCTCCCCTGCTCCCTCGCCAATCAGACCCGCCGCGACAAACTCCCGAAACAGGGTTTTGGGGGTGATGGGCAGCTCGTTGATGGCCACCCCGGTCGCCATGCGAATGGCGTTACGAATAGCAGGGCCCGGCGAGATGATGGGCGGTTCCCCCAGGGATTTGTGGCCATAGACCGACTGGGGCTCGTAGGTCTGCACGAAGTCGCACTCAAGCTCTGGCAAATCCAGCATGGTGGGAAACTTGTAGTCGAGCAGGTTGGGGTTGCGCACCACGCCGCTCTTGGCGTCGATGATCATCTCCTCGAACAGGGACCAGCCGATCCCCATCCCCATGCCGCCGTGCACCTGTCCCTCCGCCAGCTGCGGGTTGAGGATCTTGCCCGCATCGTGCAGGTTGATGATGCGATTGATGGTCACCTTGCAGAGATCGATATCGACGCTGAGATCGACAAAGGTACAGCCGAAACTGGGCGGGTTGGTGGTGGTCTTGTGGGAGACCTCGGAGGTGATCTGGCCACCGATGGTGAGGTGGTAGTAGGCGTTGACCGACACCTCGGCGACGCTGATCAGCACCTTGTCCGGCGCACCGGCCAGCACCACGTAGCCGTCGATCAGGGTCAGCGATCCTACATCCTGATGGCAGAGTTGGGCCGCCAGCGACAAAATGCGGGCCCGCAACTGCAGCGCCGCCTGATGGATGGCGGGGGCCGCCACATAGCTCTGACGCGAGGCGAACGAGCCAGGATCATAGGCAGTAATGTCGGTATCCTGAGTCGAGATGACCCGGATCTGCTCAAACGGAATGCCCAACGTCTGGGCCGCCATCTGGGCAAAGACGGTGTCCGACCCCTGCCCTATCTCGGTGGCGCCGATCTGCAGATTGACGGTGCCATCCTGATTGAGCAGCATGCGGGCGCCGGCAATTTCGACCCCCACCGGATAGGTGTTGGAGCCGTAGCTGAAACAGGCCACCCCGATGCCACGGCGCACCCGACTCGCAGGATCCTGCCCCAAGCACTCGGCCTTGAGCCGATCCCACTCGAACATCTCGCGACCACGCAGCAGGCAGTCCGGCAACCCGGCGCTGTAGATGGTCTTCTGGTTGACCTGATTGACATCCCCCTCGCGCGCCACGTTGGCGATGCGTACTTCGAGCGGATCCAGACCCAACTCGGCGCAGGCATCGTCCAGCATGCACTCGAGGGCAAAAATCGCCTGGGGCGCGCCGTAACCGCGCATTGCACCGGCGGTGGGCAGGTTGCTGTAGAAGGTCTTGGCGTCATAACCGAAGGCGCTGCGCGGATAGAGGTAGCTGATCTTGTTGCCACCGGCGCTGGCGATGGAGTGGCCATGGGAGGCATAGCCGCCGGTGTTGGAGAGCACGTCGAGCTGATAGCCCTTGAGGGTGCCGTCGCGGTTGAGACCCATCTTGCCGTCGATGGCAAAGCCGTGGCGGGTGCGGGAGGCAAAAAAGCACTCTTCCCGGCTCAGGGTCACCTTGACCGGCACACCGCCAAGCTTGTAGCTCAGAAACGCCGCCATCGGCTCTTCCAGCACATCCTGCTTGTTGCCAAAGCCGCCGCCCATATAGGGTTTGATCACCCGCACGCTCGACCAGGCCAGGCCGAGAGATTTGGCCACCCGGCTGCGCACTATCTGGGGGATCTGGGTACTGCTGACCACGATGATGTGGTCCGGCTGATCCATATAGGCGTAGCAGGTCACCGTCTCCAGATGGCAGTGCTGCACCACCGGGGTCCGGTAGTGCCCCTGAAACTGCAGATCGGCCGCCGCAATGGCCTGCTCCGGGTCATTGGCGCGAAGCTGGCTTTGGCGCAGCAGATTGCCGCTCGGGTGAATGGGATAGGCACCCTCGGCCAGCGCACTTTCGGCATCCGTCATCACCGGCAGCGGCTCGTAAGTCACCTTGACCAGCGCGGCCGCTTTTTCGGCGACCAGCGGATCGCGCGCCACGACTATGGCGACCCCATCGCCGAAGTGGCGCACATGATCGGTGAGCAGACGGCGGTCTTTCACATCCCGTTTCGCCTCATCGAGGGACCAGGCGTGACCGGCGGTGCGAAAACAGGTGGTGGGCACATCCTCGTGGGTAAACACGGCTTCGACCCCGTGCAGGGCCAGCGCCTCGGTCGCATCGATGGCAAGCACCTTGCCGTGGGCAATATTGCTTCGCACGTACTTGGCGTGGCGCATCCCGAGCATGATGTTGTCATCGGTATAGCGGGCGCTGCCGGTCACCTTGGCCTCGGCATCCACCCGCTTGAGCGGTAATCCTATGGACATATGCAAGTCCTTTTTTCGAAGGGAAAAATCTGGAACCGGCATAAAAAACAGCAAGATATGCGCCTGTTTCCCGCCATCGTCAGGACAATGGGGAGAAGTGTGAAGGGGATCCCATCTAGCCCGCTTTTGTTTGCCCGAAGCGACAAGCCAGGGGCAGCCCCTGAGCAAACGGGGCACATCAGCGGTGAAAAAAACGGCAGAGCGAGTAGCGCAAGGGTGGGAGCCTATCAATCTGGTAGGGGGATTTATCAAAATGGTATCGCGATGAGACCACCCAACTGCGGAGACGGCCGAGACGTGATAGCCAGCATGGGTGGGCTAAAAATAACAGGTATAAAAACGGGGCCGCCAGTGCGGCCCCAAACGGGCGGGTTATCCCTAAATAGCCCACCCCCCAGCATAAAAGAGCACCAGCGCCAGGGCGATGACCACGGTGCCGACGTTGAGCTTGTGCCACTCCTTCGAGCAGATGCGGCCGATCACCAGCGAGCTGAAGCCAAGCATGATGCCGGTGACGATATTGCAGGTGAGCACGATAAAGACCGCACACACTAGCCCGGACATGGCCCCGACAAAGTCATCGAAATCGAGCTTGGTGACATTGCTCAGCATCAGGAGTCCCACATACATCAGGGCCGGTGCGGTGGCATAGGCCGGCACCAGATAGGAGAGCGGCGAGAGGAACAGCATCAACAGGAACAGGCCGCCGACCACAGTCGCGGTGAGGCCGGTTTTGCCCCCCGCCGCCGTGCCTGCTGCCGATTCGATATAGACGGCAGCGGGGGCCGCCCCCACCAGACTGGAGAAGATGCTGCTGACCGAGTCGGCACTGAGCGCCTTGCCGCTGTTGATGATATGACCATCTTTATCCAGCAGGTTGGCCTGCCCCGCCACGGCGCGGATGGTGCCGGTGGCATCAAATACCGCTGTCATCACCAGCGCCAGCACGCTGGGCAACACCAGCGGCGAGAGCGCCCCCATGATATCCAGGCTGAAGATGAGGGACTTGCCCTGATCGTCCGAGAGGCTCGGCAGGGCGAACAGCCCCTGATACTTCACCGCCGGATCGAAGATGAGGCCGAAGATGGAGATGGCGATGATCACCAGCAGGATCCCCCCCGGTACTCTCAGCTTCTCCAGCCCGAAGATCACCGCAAGGCCGATCAGGGACATGATGACCGGCATAGAGGTAAAGGCCCCCAGCGCCACCGGCAGCCCATCCAGCGGGTTCTTGATCACCAGCCCCACCCCGTTGGCGGCAATAAGCAGCAGGAAGAGACCGATACCGATGCCGGTGCCGTGGGCAATCCCCATCGGCAGGTTGTCGAGGATCCAGCTACGCACCCCGGTCACCGAGATGGCGGTAAACAGTACCCCCATCAGGAAGACGGCCCCCAGCGCCACCGGAATGGGGATCTGCTGCCCCAGCACCAGACTGAAGGCGGTAAACGCCGTGAGGGAAATAGCGCAGCCGATGGCCATCGGCAGCTTGGCCCAAAGCCCCATCAAGAGTGAACCGAACCCCGCCACCAGACAGGTGGCGACAAACACGGCGCCGGGAGGAAAGCCCGCCTTGCCGAGCATGCTCGGCACCACGATCACCGAGTAGACCATGGCAAGGAAGGTGGTGAGGCCCGCCAGCACCTCCTGTCTGACGTTGCTGCCCCGCTCGCTGATCATAAAGTAGCGATCAAGAGCCGTGAGCGGCTGTTGCTTTGCTGCACTCTGGCTGGCGTCATCATTGGCCAGCTGTTCCACGCTGTTTGTCCTGCTGTTTGCTTGGGTCATACCCAACTCCTTCACACGCGCCTGAATGTTCCATGACGAAATGGCGACAGGATCTGCGGGTCTGCCGAGCGCCAGTCTGATGAGAAACAGGCGATGGTGGCAGAGGATGCGACAGACAGACCAGGGCAGGCAGCCTTGACTCAAACGTTTGCCTTGCTGGTCAAAAAAACCGGGCCATTTCACGTTCTATGCGGGGAGATCCCCTGTCGTGCGGCAAGACTGGCGCCCCTGTGGAGCACGCCAGCCGCCGTATTCGTTGGGGCTGCGCCGCGGCAGCCCACTCCAGCCCCTACCCCCGTTCATGCACCAGTTGGCCATCCACATAGGTGCGGTAGATGGATCTGTCATCCCCCAGGGTCAGCAACACAAAGAGCTTGTCCCGCAGGGTGGTGGAGTTGTCATAACGCAGCTGCTGCAGCGGGGTGGCGACCGGGTCGAGCACCACGAAGTCCGCCTCCTTGCCCACCGCAAAGCTGCCGATCTTCTCGTCCAGCCCCAGCGAATGGGCGCCGCCCAGGGTGGCTAGATAGAAGGCCTGATAGGCCGAGAGCCGTTCGCCCTGCAGTTGCATCACCTTGTAAGCCTCGTTGAGGGTCTGCAGCATGTTGAAGGTGGTGCCCGCGCCGATGTCGGTGCCCATCCCCACCTTCACCTGCTTGCGCCACGCCTTGTGCAGCTTGAACAGGCCGCTGCCCAGATAAAGATTCGATGTGGGGCAGAAGGCGATGGTGGAGCCGGTCTCCTTCAGGCAATCCCACTCCTGCTCTTCCAGATGGACGCAGTGGGCAAACACACAGTTGTGGCCGGTCAGGCCATGCTGGTGATAGACATCGAGATAACCCTTGTGCGCCGGAAAGAGGGATTTGACCCAGGCGATCTCATCCTTGTTCTCGCACAGATGGGTGTGCAGATAGGTGGTGGGAAACTCTTCGCGCAGTCGCCGCGCCATCGCCAGTTGCTCGGGTGTCGAGGTGGGTGCAAATCGCGGTGTGATGGCATATAGAAGTCGACCGTTACCATGCCAACGCTCGATAAGCTGCTTGCTCTGTTCATAGCTGCTCTCGGCGGTATCGAGCAGATAGTCGGGCGCGTTGCGATCCATCATTACCTTGCCCGCGATCATTCGCATATTGATGCGACTGGCCGCCTCGAACAGGGCATCCACCGACTCGGGGTGAACGGTGCCGAACACCAGCGCCGTGGTGGTGCCGTTTCGCAGCAACTGCTTGATAAAGAAGGTGGACATCTCGCGGGCATACTCGAGATCGTTGTAGCGCCGCTCGGCGGGGAAGGTGTGGCGGTTGAGCCACTCCAGCAGCTGCTCGCCATAGGCCCCTACCATCTCGCTCTGGGGATAGTGAATGTGGGTATCGACAAAGCCGGGCACTATCATCTTGCCGCGATAATCGCGCACCCGCACTTCGGCCGGAATGCGATCTTTCCCCTCCTCCCACTCACCGAACCAGTCGATGCAACCGTTGCGAATGATCAGCAGACCATCCTCGATAAGGCGGGCGTTGGACTCAATCTCCTCGGGCTGATCCACCACCCGGGTGATATCGAAGAAACTGCCGCGTACCGCTTTGACAGAGTTGTCGTTTTTCATAACCGTTTCCCTGTTTTTCTTGTTCTGTTGACGTTTTTTGCCGATTTAACCGTCAGACCCGTTCCACTTGTGGCGCCACCGCCTGCCCGGGCACTGGCTCTGGTGACCCCTCACCCTTGCTGGCCGATGGCTGGCCCGCACTGCGGGCGGTAAAGCTCACATCCGGCTTGTCGCTCAGCTGGATCACCTCCACCGCCTCGGCATCCCTGACGGCCGCCTTGCGTTTGCGGCTTTGCGGCAGCACCAGATTCATGATGATGGCGGTGATGCCGCCAGCGCAGATGGGGTTCTCCACCAGCATGTAAATACCCGCTGGCAGCACCTTGAAGACGTTCGGGTCATAGGAAACACCGAGCCCAAGGCCAAGCGAGGTGGCGACAATCAGAGTCTCCCGCCGATCGAAGCCGTGGCTGATGATGATGCGACCACCGGCGATGGCGATCATCGAGAACATGATGACCATGGCGCCCCCCATCACAGGTGACGGTATGGTGGTAAAGAAGCGCCCTACTACGGGGAAGAGCCCCAGCAGCACCAGGATGACGGCGATAAACTTGCCCACATGGCGTGAGGCCACCCCGGTCATCTGGATGACGCCGTTGTTCTGGGCAAAGGTGGTGAGTGGCAAAGAGCCGAGGGCAGAGGCGATCACCGACACCAACCCATCAGCCAGCACGCCGCCGGATAGCCGTTTTTGAAACTCGGGACCCTGAATATCCCGGTGGGAGACCATGGCGGTGGCGGTGATGTCCCCCACCGCCTCCAGCACGCTCAACAGATAGATGGTGCCCGCCAACATAAAGGCGTGAAAATCGAAGGAGAAACCGTACTTGAACGGGATCGGCACCGTAATAAGCGGCAGGTTTTCAAGGGCGGAGAAATCCACCATACCGAGCATCAGGGCCACCGCATAGCCCACCATCAGACCGATGGCGATCCCGCTCATCCGCAGAAGCGGGCTTCGGCTGCAGTTGAAGGCGACGATAACGCAGAGCACCAAGAGCCCCAGCCCGATGTGCTCGTATTTGCCAAAGGTGCCGCTGCTCATGGCGGAGAAGCCGCCGCCAAAATCGATGATCCCCACCTTGATAAGGCTCAGGCCAATCATCAGTACCACCACACCGCTCACGGTCGGGGTGATCACCCGCTTGAGGTAGGGCAGCACAAAGGAGGAGCCCATCACCAGAAAGGCGCCGACAAAGGAGACCCCGAGCAGGGTCGAGACGATCAGCTCCTCATGGATGCCATCTTTTTTCATGGCGCCGCCGAGCGCGATCATCACGGTGACGAAGGAGAAGTTGACCGACTGGATGGAGAGCAGCCCCGAACCGATGGGGCCATAACGGTTTACCTGCAGCCAGGTGCCGATACCGGAAGCGATCATCGCCATGGAGACCAGATAGGCGGTGATCTCGGTGGAGAGGCCCAGGGCGCCGCCGACGATCAGCGCCGGGGTCACCATGGGGACAAAAATCGCCAGCAGATGGGTCACTGCGCCCATCAGGGTTTGATAAAACGGGGGGTTGTCTTCCAGCTCGTAAATGAGATCCGAGTGCTTGCGTGTTGTTTTAGACATCGTGTTTGTCCCATCACACAGAATGTAGGCGGAGTACTCATTCCGCCGTCAGGCGCTGGGGGCGAGCTGGTGCCCGCCCCTCACCTTTTCTTTTGTTATGCCGACACTTTTTGCTCCAGCTTGCCCAGTTCGCGCAGGATCTGCTCCGGCGTGAAGTGCCACTTGCGCAACCAGACACCACAGGCGTCGTGGATAGCGGTGGCGATGGCAGGCGCCGCGCCGTTGACCCCGATCTCCGAGATGGACTTGGCGCCGTAGGGGCCAACCTTGTCGTCACTCGGCACCAGGAAGGCCCGGAAGTCGCGGGGAATGTCGCCAATCTTGGGCGCGCCATAGCTCTTCAGATCCCGGGTCAGCGGGATGCCCTTGCTGTCGTAGCAGATCTCCTCGGTCATGGTGTGGCCGATGGCCCGCATGGTCGCCCCGTAGATCTGACCGAGCGCCAGTTCCGGGTTGATGGGGGTGCCGCAGTCGAGCAGGGCGTAGAACTTGTCGAGCCGGATCTCGCCGGTTCTGACGTTGACCGCCACCTCGGCGAAGTTGGCCCCGTACGGGAAGGCAAGCTCAGAGGTGATGTAGCTGGCGGTGCCCACGAGGATACCGAAGCCGGTACCGGTCTCCGCCTTGTGGGCCAGCTTGGCAAGGGTCACCTCCCCCTGCTTGCCGCGCACTATACCCGGATGAACCAGCTCCACATCCTCCACCGGCTCGCCCAGCATGGCGGCGCCGTGGAACAGGATCTTCGCCTTGAGGTTCTCGGCCGCCATCTTGGCCGCATTGCCGGAGAAGCAGGTGCCTGACGAAGCGTAAGCCCCCTTGTCGAACAGGGCGTGGTCGGTGTCGCCAGAGATCACATGCACATCGCTGAGCGGGCAACCGAGCACCTCGGCGGTCAGCTTGGCGACCACGGTATCGAGGCCGGTACCGATATCGGCGCCACCGGAGTGGACGATAAAGGTGCCGTCCGATTCCAGCTTGACCATGCAGTTGGCCTGATCGATATCCGGGATCCCCGATTTTTGCATGATGATGGCGACGCCACGACCGATGCGCCAATCTCCATCGGCGGGTTTGGGGCTATCCCAGGCAATCAGTTCGCGACCCTGTTTGAGGATGGGCTCGAGGGCGCAACTGGCCGCGTGGGGCACAGAAGTCGGCATCTTGCCCTCGCCGATGGCCCCCAGCACCTTGAGGATGTCCCCTTCATGCACCCGGTTGTGCTCCACCATGTCGAGCTGATCGATACCCAGTTTCTCGGCCAGTTCGGCAATGGCCATGGTCAGCGCGAAGTTGCCCTTGGGCGCGCCGTAGCCCTGATAGGCGCCGGTCGGGCAGATGTTGCTGTAGTAGGTGTTGACGGTAAAGCGCACGTTGTCGCACGGATAGAGCGGCAGGGAGAGCGCCGGGCCGTTACTCGGCACCGTCAACGAGTGGTTGCCGTAAGGGCCGGTGTTGGCGCGAAAATCCATCTCGATGGCGGTGATGGTGCCATCTTTCTTGGCCCCCACTTTCACCTTCACCTTGGCCACATGGCGCGAGGTATTGCTGATGAACTCCTCTTCACGGGTGTAGCGGAAGGTGACCGGACGGCCGGTGACCTTGGTCGCCCAGGCGCACACCTCTTCCAGCAGGATGTCCTGCTTGGAGCCAAAACCGCCCCCTACCCGCTCCTTGATCACGTGCACCTGATGTTGCTTGAGGCCGACGATACGCGCCACCTGACGGCGCACGTGCCACGGCACCTGAGTAGAGGCGTGAATGACCAGACGCTCCCCATCCATATAGGTGAAGCAGATGTGCGGCTCGGTCGGGCACTGCTGGGCCTGGGTCGATTCGTAAGTACGTTCGACTATCTCGTCCGCCTCGGCAAAGCCCTTGGCCACATCGCCGATCTGGCCATGGACGCTTGCGGCCAGGTTCTCGTGCGGGCGGGAGCCGATGGGGAAGTTGATGATCATGTGCTCGTCGCCGCGACGTACCGAGCAGGCGTTCTGCTGCTCGAGATCCGCAGGCGCACCGGCCATGTAGACAATGGGCTCGTCGTGTACCAGGGGTGCATTGGGGGCCATCGCCTCATCGATATTCATGACCGCTGGCAGCACCTGATACTCGACCTCGATGAGTTTCAGGGCTGCCAATGCGATGGCTTCGCTCTCGGCCACCACGGCGGCGACCCTGTCACCTACGTGGCGCAGCTTGCGGCTGAACATACGGCGATCAAGCGGTGACGGCTCGGGAGCACTCTGACCACCCGGAGTGTAAAACACATCCGGGCAGTTGAGGTGGGTAATGACATGCACGACGCCCGGCAGCGCCTCGGCGCGGCTCACATCGAGTTTGGTGATCACCGCATGGGGATGGGGGCTGCGCAGCATCTTGATGATCAACGCATCTTCAGTAACCCGATCCTCCACATAACAGGGCTTGGCCTGCACCATCTTGGCGGCGTCCACTTTCGGACAGCTCTTGCCGATATGGCGCAGGTCGTCACGAAACTCGGGAGCAATCTGGCACAGGTAATCGGGATCCTTCATCCGTGAACAGGCAAGCTCGATGGCCTGATAAAACTGCTGATAACCGCCGTCCCGGTGAAAGAGGCCCGAGAGGGCATCGTCGATTTGATCACGGGTAGGCTCGGGGTGGCGATCAAGCAGGTCGGTGACGATGAGTGCCGCAGCCGGATCGTTGTAGCCGGACTGCACCACGCCCACATCTACCATCGCCTGCTGTACCAGGCTGAGCTGGTTCCAGCTGCCGAGCGACTCGGCGGTGCGCACCTCTGATCCATCCAGCTGGGCGGCGATCAGCAGAGAGGCGTTGATCACCTTGCCGTTGAAGAGAATGGCGTCAGAACCGGCAAAGCCGAAGCCGTCGTCACTGTTGCGCACCGAGTGCATCCGGCACTGGTTGAACAGCACCCGCTGGGCATTGTCACCGGCCTTGCAGATGACGGTGCGCAGGGCACCGTTCAGGGTAAAGTTGAGTTCCATCATGCTTGCACCTCCTGCTGCTGGCAATCCACCAGCAGATCCGCCACTACCACGCCGGTGATATACCGCTTGTAACTTATGCTGCCCGCCAGATCTTCACGGGGCGCAATCAGCTCGCTTACGGCGGCCTCCAGCGCGGCATCGTGCAGTTCGCGGCGCTCCAGATCCCGCAGGCGCATCGGCTGCGGGGTGACGCCAGCAACGGCGACCCGCATTTCGCCAATGCTGTCGAGGGCCACGGCGGCGGTCATCACCGCCAAGCCATCGGCGTTGCGGCTGATGCGGCGAGTGGCGCAGCGCAGTTCAGGCTCCGGCAGCACAACCCCCAGCACCAGGGCATTGCGCTGACCCGCCAGATAGGCGTCGATGGGTTGCAGCAGGTTGTTCTCCAGCACCACCACCGCTTCGAGCACCAGCAGCACCGGCAGCAAGGGGGAGTCCTGCTGTTGGCAGGCAAGTTCGCCGCCGATGGTGGCCTGATTGCGCAGATGGCGGGAGTAGACAAACCCCAGCGCATCGCACAGGGCGGCCGGGGTACGGGGATCCTCTTTCAGGGTCTGCAGGGTGACGGTGGCGCCGATATGGAGCTGGCCGTGCTGCTGCTCAATCTGGTTCAGTCCCAGCTTGTCCAGCGAGATAGCGACCTTCTTGTCGGTGCGAGTCGGAGCGGCGTTAAGCTTGCTGCCGCCTCCCATGTAGACGGCGTCGTTGCCGAAACTGGCCTTGAGTTCCAAAGCCTGACCCAGTTGCTCGGGTCGGAAGAATTGCTCAATCATGTGTCGTCCTTACTCTTGCTGCCCGCCGCCGGGAAAATCAACAGGGCGGGCAATCCGGTCCAAAACTGTGGAAGGTGGCCTTAGGCCAGCTGATCCATCCGTTGCCACAGGCGGCTCGCCACCTTGCTGGCCTGCTCGTAAATGGGCGCGACATCGAACGGGAACTCGCGATCCTGATAGACCATGCGCCCCTCCACCATCACGCTGTTGACGCTGTTCGATCCCATACCAAAGGCGAGATGGCCGCCGAGGTTGCGCGGCGCCAGCGGGGTCGGTGCGTCGTAGTCGCAAATGGTGAGGTCGGCCTTGTAGCCCGGCTCCAGGTGGCCAAATTTGGCACCGAAGTTGCGCTCCAGCAGGGTGTTGCCGTTCCAGAGGAAGCGGGCAAAGCTGTCGGGCCACAGGGCGCCACCGGCATCCTTGTGCTTGAAGTAGGCGAACTTGAGTTCTTCGAGCATGTCGGAGCCGATGCCATCGGTACCGAGCGCCAGATTGCGATACTCCGGCAGGTGCATGTTGTAGCCCACGTGGTTGTTCATGTTGGAGCGGGCGTTGTGCACCAGAAAGGCATCGCGGCTGTTGAGCAGCTCAATGTCAGCCGGGCTCAGGTAGATGCCGTGGGCGACAAGTGACTTGCTGTCGATAAGGCCAAACTCGTCCAGCCGGGCGATGGGCTCCTTGCCATAGTGGTGGTGGCCGTGGGCCATGTCGTAGCGGTCTTCCGCCACATGGATATGCAGCCCGCGACCGGTAACCTGCACCGCTTCGCGCAACATGGCTAGCCCTTCGTCTGGTACGGTGAAGGGGGCGTGGGCGCCGATATGGGCTTCAACCAGATAGGGTTCGTTCCCCTTGGCCTTGGCGGCATCAATGGCCTGCGCAAATAGGATGTTCTCCTCCACCCCAGCCTGCAGCTCGGCGAGGCCGCCGTTGCGATCCGTGGTCTCGAAGCAGGTCATGCCGCGCAGGCCCGCCTCCATAAACCCTTTGCGCAGCACATTCAGGGAGCCCTTGATGAAGTTGGGCGAAGCGTGGTGGTCGATCACCGCGCTGCAACCGCTCTTGATCGCCTCCAGCGAGCAGATGAGACCGCTGTAGTAGAGGGACTCCTCATCGAGCGCCCGATCGAGCCGCCACCAGAGGTTTTTCAGGGTGGAGATAAAGTCCGGGCAGGGGGCAATGTTGGCCATGATCCCCCGCGACAGGCCTGAGTAGAAGTGGTTGTGGGCACAGACGATGCCCGGCATCACCAGCTTGCCCCCCATCTCCCGATAGTTGGCCTCCGGGTAGAGGACCCGCAGATTGGGCCCCACCGCTTTGATAAGGGTGCCTTCGATGGCGATATCCACCCCTTCCAGCACCCGGGTCGGCTCCAGCTGGACAGCGGTGACGTTTTTCAGAATAAACATGGTGTGCTCCTTCGCTTATTCGTGGTTCGCTCAGGCCTCGACGGCCCCCAGCAGGTAGTGGTGATGAGCATGGACATGGCTGATGATCCGGCACATATCGCCAAGGGCCGCTGGCGCATCCTTGATCCGGCTCTGGGCGTCTATGGTCAGGCGATAGGTCTCGCCACCCTGACGCACCCGCAGTTCGCCACCGTCAGCCAGATAGAAACCGGGGTTGCGGCTGTTGTCGAAATCCTCGGGCAGGCTGAAGATGGTGACCTTGTCCTGATAGGGCTTGCCCTGCCACGGGCAGAACTGGGCGCAGTTGCCACATTCGTTGCAGTAGGCATCCAGGTGCAGGGTCTGGAACTGATCCTTGAAGCCCGGCACCGCAATGGCGACGTTGGCCCGGTTGGGGCAGACATCCACGCACTTGCTGCAGAGGTAGTTGCACTCGAGGCAACGGTGCGCCTCTTGCGCCACGAAGGCATCCCGCTCATTCTTGTCGACCATAGTGACGGCGATGCTCCCCTTGCGACGGTAGATCTCATCCTTGCCCGACGGCTGGATGGTCACTTCACTCTGCTGGCTGGCGATATGCTCGCGAGAGAGCACCAGATCCGCGGCGCGGCGGGCACCACCGATGGCACCGACGATGGAGGACGGGCCGCTCTGCACGTCACCGATAAGGAAGACGTTGCGACGGCTGGTTTCGCCGGTCTGGCTGTCCACCTCGGGCCAGCCATCGCTGCCCAAGGGAATGCCCATCGCTTTGAGCACCTCGCAGTCAGGCTGCTCGCCGATGGCGGTGATCAGCGCATCCATCTGCATCACTTCGGTCTGCTCGGTGGGCACCGGACGGCGGCGGCCCTGCTCGTCAGGTTCCCCCAACGCCATCATCCGCACGGTGAGCTTGCCATCTTTGTCAAAGCGCTCCGGATTGGTGAGGAAGCAGAAACGCACCCCATCCTCCACCGCTTCCAGATACTCCTCGCGATAGGCGGGCATCTCTTTCTCGCTGCGACGGTAGATAACGGTCACATCGCTGACACCCGGCACCTTGAGGGCAGCGCGGGCGCAGTCCATGGCGGTGTTACCGGCGCCGATCACCGCCACATGGCGGCCGAGCGGCAGCGGTTTGCCCTGATTGAAGCTGCGCAGGAAGTGGAAGGATTTGTAAATCCGCTCGTGTCCCCCTTCGAGACGCATGCCGCCATTCTTGTCGGCGCCGATGCCGACGAAGACATAGGTAAAGCCCTGGGCGTGCAGCTTGTCGACGGTGAGCGCCGGATCGCAGCCAAACTCGAACTTGACCCCGTGGGCGGCGACAAAGTCGATGTCATGCTGGATAAGCTCGGCCGGAATGCGGAACTCGGGGATGATGTGCTTGACCACGCCACCGGCATCGGCTTCACGCTCGAACACGGTGACCGGGTGACCGGCGCGGGCCAGGAAGTAACCAGCGGAGAGACCGGCGGGGCCGGCGCCAATCACCGCTACCGGGTGCTTGTCACCACTGCCTGCCGGTTTGTGCCAGCGAGCCTTGTACCCTTCCCAGCCGCGCTCCAGCGCCACCTTTTTCAGCTCGCGGATGTTGAGCGCGCTGTCGTAGTCGAGACGGGTGCAGTTGTACTGGCACTGGTGATCGCAGATATGGCCGGTGATGGCGGGCAAGGCGTTGCGCTGATAAATCAGCTCAAGGGCTGCCACATACTGCCCCTCGCCCATCAGGCGAATGTACTCGGGGATATCCTGATGCACGGCGCAGGCGGTGACGCAGGGCGCTACGTAGCAGTCGGTCAGCGGCAGGCCGCCACCCACTTCGATGCGATCGTCGGACTTCCACTCCTTCTGGGTGTAATCCATGGTGAGGGCCTTAGCGGCAAGCGCTTCCAGCTTGGCCACATCCACCTGACTCATGCCCCAGCTGTCGGAGGCGTCGATCTCTTTGAGACACTCGATCTGGCGCAGGTAACCACCCGGTTTCAGCAGATCAGTGGCCATGGTGATGGGACGAATACCGGTCTCGAAGATCTCGGCGATATTGAACTTGCTGGCACCACCGGAGTAGGAGATGGGCAGCTTGCCATCGAAGGCGCGGGACAGCACAGCGGCCACGTTGATGGAGAGGGGGAACAACGCACGGCCGGACATATACATCTCATCCCCCGGCAGCGCCCCTTTGCGGTTGATGGTGCCGAGGGTGTTGGTCAGCTTGACCCCGAAGGTGAGCCCCTTCTCGGCCCCCAGCGCCATCAATCGGGTCAGCATTGCCTTGGCCTGATCCAGCTTGAGGTCGTGATCGAACGACGCTTCGCTCAGACCAATGTAATCAAAGCCGCAGGTATCGAGGATCTCGCGCACCCGCGGGTAGCCTAGCAGGGTCGGGTTCAGTTTGACGAAGGTGTTGAGCCCCTTCTCTTCCAGCATGTAGCGGCAGATGGCCTCAATTTCGTTGGGCGGGCAGCCGTGCATGGTAGAGAGGGTAACGCCGTGCACCAGATTGGCCGGGATACGATCTACCAGCTGTTGCAGGCGATCGCGGCGCGCCCCCAGTCCCAGCTCGGCGATAAACTGCTCATCGGCCACCAGCTCACGTACCACCTGCTGGTATTCGGCAAATTTCGGATTGCTGCTGGCATCCATCAGGCTGTGGATGAACTGCTGCATCGGTGGCTGTTTGATGCCATCGAGGTTGTAACCCACGCTCATGTTGAAAATGAAAGACTTGGCCTCCCCCTCAAGACGCGGATCGAACACCTCCTCCAGCAGATAGAGGGCAAACCAGGCCTTCAGATACTCGTCAAACGCCTTGGGCAAGGTGAACTCGGTAGACCACTCGGTGTTGAAGCACTCGTCTTCGGCATCGATGCAGGGCTTTTCCAGTTCGAGACGGTCCAGGATCTGCACCGTCTTGAGCTCGATAAAGCGCCCGCCGGTCAGCCAGGAGGTGACGATGTTCTGGGCCAACTGGGTATGGGGGCCGGCTGCCGGGCCAATGGGGGTCTCGCAGGTTTCACCGAACACCTTGATCTTGCGCTCGTCCTGCTTGCGATAGAATTGCGCGGCGGGAATACCGAAAATGCTCTGACTCTCTTTATATTCCGCAAAAATACGGGTCAGAAGGTTCTTGAAGGGAACGGGTCGCATAATATCGCCCATGGCTATCTCCTTGCAGCTGTTCTGCCCATTGGCAGCATGAATAAATGGGGTATCCCGCACGGGTGTTCCCCCTTGGCAAGGAGAGGAGCAACTATCAGGCCACTACAGTTATAAAACGAGCTACAAAACTATTTTTTAGGGTGAAAGCGTGAGGCAGCTCCAATTAATGATGAGAAATTACGATATCACCATTATGGGTATTGCGAGTAGTTATCAATCACTCTGAAATTTACTTGATGAGCAGTTCAAAAAGAACTCGCCCTATCAGATCAAGTGCGAGAAATATCACTTTGATACGCCATTTATCTCCCCGTTATCTTTTTAAAACAGGGTTATTTCGTGGGCTCGCTCTCATTTTCAAGAATACCACCCAGCAGCGCCTGATAGCGCTCCGGGGTATCCACATCAAACAGGATGGCGGGGCTGTCGACGGGCACCATACGATGGGGATGCCCTTGCAACCAGCGTCGTACCGACGACTGCACCGGGGCAGCAGCCAGCTCGCGGGCAAGGGATTTTGGCAGCAACACCGGATGGCCCGCCTCCCCCTGCCAGGTGGGGAAAAGAGCCTCACAACCCCGTGCCTGCCAGATCTGTTGATAGACATCGCGCGGGATACAGGGGAGATCCCCGTGGCTGATAAAGAGGTAGTTGGCGTCACTGGCCGCCAGGGCGCAGCGGATGGAGCTGCCCAGCCCCTGCCGATAGTCGGGGTTGTGGACGACAACAATATCCGGCCGTGATCCGTAGCGCGCTTGAAGTTCCTCGCCACGATGGCCCACCACCAGAATAACGCGCTGACAAAAAGCCAGGGCATTTTTGAGACTTGCATCAAGCATTGTCCCCTGGCAATAAGGTAGCATCATTTTCCAGGTACCCATTCGGGAAGATAAACCCGCCGCCGTTATTATACAGTCACACTGCTCTTGTTCCTGGCAACGTTGTTTCCAACTCCCTTCGATATTTATTTTGGTCGTCATTATGTCGCACCCACACGCTGTTGCTGTCGCATTTCCAGATATAGATCCGCTATTAAACCCGCTCACCAAAAATATTGATAGCCATACCACCTTAATTAGCCTCTGTGGGGCCGGTGGAAAAACCAGCACCCTGTTCTGGCTGGCGGAATATTTTTATCAACAGGGTAAAAGGGTGCTAATTACCACCACCACCCGGATGTTTCTGCCTGCCCCGTCACACTATCGGGAATTGATCCTGGAAGCCGATCCCGTCCGCCAGTTGACCCGCTGTCAGGCGCTACCGGATGGCCCGGCGCTGGTTGCCCTGTTCAGCCATCTCGACGAGCGCACCGGAAAGGTGGCGGGCCCCACGCCCCAGCAGATTGATCTCATCAAGGGGCAGCAGCGCTTCGATCTGATCCTGGTCGAAGCGGATGGCGCCCATCACAAGTTATTGAAAGTGCCCGCTTTGCACGAACCTTGCATTCCTCAGCACAGTGATTGGGTGATCGCCCTGACGGGCGGCGCCATGGTGGGGGCCAAGGCCGACCCGCAGCAGATCCACCGCTGGGCAGAGCTTCAGGCCCTGTGCGGGATAGAGGCTGGTGACCCCCTCGACTGGGTTCTGTTTCACCAGCTGCTCTCCCACCCCGAGGGGCTGTTCAAGGGCTCCCCGGCCAGAGCGCGCCGGATCTGGTTTATCAATGGGGATTATCAAAATGAGGCGTCGTGGCTCGATGAATTGATAAAGCTGCATACCCGCCACCCCGAGCTCCACACCATCTGGCAGGGGGCGGTTCGCGAACCACAACCCATTCGCCTCGCACTCGGTTACTTCGCTCAGGATGAGGCACAGCCGCCTCGCCCATGATGGTTTAAGGATAAGAAGAGGTACCTTATGAATCTGTTTACACACGCAGCCCGACTGGAACAGGAGAACACGCCGTTTGCCATGGCCCAGATCATCGAGAGCCGTGGCTCCACCCCCCGCCATCAGGCCCAGATGCTGGTGATGGCCGATGGCCAGATCCTCGGCACCATAGGCGGCGGCATGATCGAGCGGCTGGTGATCGAAGAGGCCGTGGCCGCCATTGCCGAGCGCAAGCCGCGCATCTTCCACGGCCGGATGGCGCGCAACGGTGAGCATGCGGTCGGGTCGGATTGCGGTGGAGCCATGTCGGTCTATATCGATGTCTATGGCCTGCGCCCCCGGCTGGTGCTCATTGGTGCCGGTCACGTCAACCGGGCGCTGGCCCATGCTGCGGCGCCACTGGGTTTTGATATCCATGTGGGCGACTGTTTTGAAGGGAGCCTCAACCCCGATCACTTCCCCGTCGGCACCCATCTCAAACAGGCCGATACCATCAGCGCGGTGATCGAGGCGCTGGCCATCGAGCCCGCCAACTTCGTCATCATCGCCACCAACCATCAGGACAAGGAGGCGCTGGAGCGGCTCATCAATCGCCCCCTCGCCTATCTGGGGCTGCTCGCCAGCAAGCGCAAGGTGCAGACCTTCACCCAGGCGCTGCGCCAGCAAGGGGTGAGCCAGGAGCAACTGCAGCAGCTGCACGCCCCCATCGGTTACAACATCGGAGCCGAAACCCCCGAGGAGATCGCCATCAGCATCCTCGCCGAGCTGCTGCAGGTGAAAAACGGCAAATCGGGTGGGCTGATGCAGGACGATGTTCGCCTCAAGCGGGATCAGCTGGTGGTGATGCGCGGCTCCGGCGATATCGCTACCGGGGTGGCGCTGCGGCTGCACAATGCCGGTTTCAAGGTGGTGATGTTGGATCTCGACAAGCCCACGGTGATCCGCCGCACCGTCGCCTTCGCTCAAGGGTTGTTCGATGGTGAAACCAGTGTCGAGGGTGTGCGCGCCAAGCGGGTCGAGAGCGTTGAGCAAGCGTTCGAGCAGCTGGATCGGGGCATCATTCCGCTGCTGGTTGACCCCGACTGCACCACCCTCGCCGAGCTCAAGCCCCGCTATCTGGTGGATGCCATCCTCGCCAAGCAGAATCTCGGCACCCACAAGGAGATGGCCCCCATTACGGTGGCCCTTGGCCCGGGATTTGAGGCGGGACGCGACTGTGATGCGGTCATTGAGACCAACCGCGGCCATCATCTGGGCCGTGTCATCTATCAGGGCCCCGCCCAGCCCAATACCGGCATTCCCGGGGTGATCGAGGGGCACTCCGCCCGCCGGGTGGTGCGCGCCCCCGCCCCCGGCGTGATGAAGAGCATTATCAAGCTCGGTGATCTGGTGCAGGAGGGGGATGTGATCGCCCATGTGGGTGACGCCCCTATTATCGCGCCGCTCTCCGGCATGGTGCGAGGTCTGCTCAGCGATGGCATCGAGGTCACCGTCGGCTTCAAGATCGGTGACATCGATCCCAGAGGCGAGCGGGCCGATGCCACTACGGTATCGGACAAGGCTCGCGCCATCGGCGGTGCCGTGCTGGAAGCCATGATGCATCTGGCCCAGCGCCGATGACGGCGCTTCGCGTCCCTCTTCAGCACCAAGTTCAGCACCAAGCAAAAGCCCCACCATGATGGTGGGGCTTTTTTCGGCCTGTCGGTTGATGCAGCTCCTTTACATCAGGAGAACCTGCATCACGACCGGGTTCGTTGCAATCGCCAGGCTCGCACCGCCAGCACAACCAGAGTGATGGCGGTGAGCGGCAACACAAAACCGGTTAGCGCTGCACTGAACTGACCTTGCAGCGGACTGGACGTGGCGTGGAGGATCAGCCAGCAGGTGTAGCCGATGTAGTAGGCCAGAAACAGCGCCCCTTCCCAGCGGGCGATGGTGTAACCGGTAAAGAAGATGGGCAGGCAGGCAAGCGCCACCGCAATCATTACCGGAATATCGAACTGAAGGGCGGTGGCCGACACTTCAAGCCCACCGGGAGTGACGATGGAGGTGAGCCCCAGCACGCAGAGGATATTGAAGATATTGCTGCCCACCACGTTCCCCACAGCGATATCCCGCTCCCCGCGCAGGGCTGCGACGATGGAGGTCACCACTTCGGGCAAGGAGGTACCGGCCGCCACTATGGTCAAGCCGATGATCAGATCGCTCACCCCGAAGTAGTGTGCAATCTCAACCGCACTGCCAACCAGCAGGCGGGAGCCGAGGATCAGCAGACCCAGACCTGCGGCAATAAAGAGCAGATTGCGCAACCAGTTGCCCGCCGTACTCGCTTCACGGGTACCAAACTCCTGCTCATACTCCGCCTGCACCGCTTTGTTTTCCCGTCGACTCTGGACAAAGAGAAACACGGTGTAGGCGATGATGCCGGCAAACAGCAGCGCCCCTTCCAGTGGTGCAATACGGCCATCGTAGCCCAGCAACAACACTAGAAAAGAGACCACTATCATCAAGGGAACGTCGAGACGTACCAGTTGCTGGGAGACGGTCAACGGTACGATCAGTGCCGAAATACCTAAAATAAACAGCACGTTGAAAATATTGCTGCCGACCACGTTTCCCACTGCGATCCCTGCCTGCCCCTCGAGGCCAGACTGGATGCTCACAGCCAGCTCGGGAGCACTGGTCCCAAAGGCCACTATGGTCAATCCCACCACCAGTGGCGATATCCCCATCATGGTGGCGAGGCGAGATGCGCCCCGCACCAGAGATTCGGCCCCCACCACCAGACACACCAGGCCTACAGCCAACCACACCAGCGTCATCATACGGTCTCATCCTTGCCGTTAGGTTCGTTGAAATAATCACAATAAATCAGATACCTGTGCTCCAGCACAGTCAAACCACGCCATTGTAACGAGGGGTTGGTCCCCTGTCGCGGGCTCTTTTGAGTGCCGTTTATCGTGCCACTGGCAGCCCAGTCACCACTCAACCATGCTTGATGCGAGTCTCCCCCGCCACCGACACCACAGAGCGCTTGCCCTTGCGGCTGATGACGAGAAGCGCCAGCACGATAAGGGCAATGCCGCTCCCCTCCACCGGCCCCGGATTTTCGCCCAGCAGCCACCAGGAGAGCAGCACGCCGCTCACCGGCACCGCCAGGGTACTGAGACTGGCGATCCCTGCCGGCAGCTTTTTCAGTACGAACAGCCAGAGGCTCCAGGCCAGCGCCGTGGCGAAGATGGCGCTGTAGGCGAGCGCGCCAAACACATAGGGCTGCCAGTCGATGGGTCGCTCCGGCACCAGCGCCGCCACCACGGCCATCACCATGGTGGCGTAGATCATCTGCCAGGTGGTGAGGGACATCAGATCCACCGCGGGATGGCGGGCATACATCCGCTTGGCGATGATGGCGCTAATCCCCCAGCAAATGCCGGAAGCAATCCCCAGCAGCGCACTCTTCATGGAATCCAGATGCAATTGCCAGGGCTCGATCACCAGCAGCAGCCCGCAGGCAGCCACCCCGACTGCCAGATAGTGGAGCTTGCGCATCCGCTCGCCGAGAAAGAGCGCCGCGAAGATCACCACCCAGAACGGCATGGTATAACTCAAAATGGCCACCTTGCCCGCCCCGCCGCTGATCAAAGCCCACTGGGCCAACCCCACCATGCCGCAGGTCTGGAACAGGGCGATGGCGAGGGTATAGCGAAACGGAGTGGGTTTGAGATAACGGCGCCCGCGCAGGGCCAATACCAGCAGCAGAACCAGAGATCCGCACAGGCAGCGCAGAGCGGTGAACTCGAACGCCCCCGCGTAAAGCATCACCTGCTTCATCACGATCCAGCTGTAACTCCAGATGGCGGTGAGCAGGATCAATCCCACCAGCGCCGCCATATTGATCTTTCCGCTCATTTGCTTGTTACTCACCTCTTGTCACTCATTGCGCCGGGTCTGTTCTCGGCCTCTTGCCCGCGCTTGAAGGCGGCCATCTTACGCCGCTCATCCTCCGCTGACCATGGTCGCCCCGAAATGAACAAGGGGGCCGTCGGCCCCCGCAATCACACGCAACCCGAGCTGGAACGCCTAGCGGCAGATAAGGGTTCCCGTCTTGCCGGCAATGCCGTCGGCGGCCTTCTCCAGCAAGGTGATCAGGGATTTGCGCCCCGGCATGGAGGTAGCGAACGAGAGCGCCGCCTCCACCTTGGGCAGCATGGATCCCTTGGCAAACTGCCCCTGCTCGATAAAACACTGGGCATCTCCCACGCTCAGCTGATCGAGCCACTGCACATCGGGTTTGCCGAAGTTGATGGCCACTTTCTCTACCGCGGTAAGGATGATCAGCATGTCGGCGTCAATCAGTTCCGCCAGCTTGGCACTGGCCCAATCCTTGTCGATCACCGCACTGGCACCGCGCAGGTGATTGCCCTCCCGCAGCACCGGAATGCCGCCGCCACCGACGGTGATCACCACCTGACCGGCGGCCAGCATCGCTGAGACGGTCTCTTTCTCGATGATATCGACGGGTTTGGGGGATGCCACTACCCGGCGATAGCCGCGACCGGCATCCTCTTTGAGCCGCTCGCCCTTGGCCATCAGCGCCTCGGCCTCTTCCTTGCTGAAGAAACCGCCGATGGGTTTGCTCGGGTCAAGGAAGGCGGGATCGTTTTTATCTACCTCCACTTGGGTCACCAGAGTGGCGACCGGCTTGTGGATGCCGCGTTCAAGCAGGGCTTCGCGCAGGGCATTTTGCAGGTCATAGCCGATATAACCCTGACTCAGGGCCACGCAGACCGACATCGGCAGATGGGGGGATTTTGGCTCGTGGCGGGCCGCCACTTCGAACGCCTGCTGGATCATCCCTACCTGCGGGCCGTTGCCGTGGGTCACCACCACCTCGTGCCCCTGGGCGATCAGGTCGGCAATGGTGCCCGCCGTGCTCTGCACCGCCTTCATCTGCTCGGGCAGGTTGTTGCCCAGCGCATTGCCACCAAGGGCCAGTACGATTCTCTGTTTCATCTTGTTATCTCCAGTGATGGGACAAGCCGGCGCGATACCGGCTCACCTTTCGTTGTTCACATAAGCTTGCTGATTTGCGTATTTCGAACGGATTGTCAGCCTGACACCGCGGGGCAAGGCGAGTGCAGATCCGAAGCCAACGCCGGATCAAAGGGCGCTCTGGCCAAAAACCGACCATGACCACGCCGCCCCAGAAACTCGCCGTCGCGAGCGACTATCTCGCCACGACTGAGGGTCATCCTGATCCGGCCGGGGCAATGCATCCCCTCGTAGGGGCTGTAGTCGCCGTTGTCATGCAGCAGTGGGTGAGAAATCAGGGTGTCACCGCGGGGATCCATGATCACCAGATCGGCATCAGACCCCGCTTGCAGGTTGCCCTTGCGCGGCCAGAGGCCAAACAGGCGCGCCGGGTTGGCGCTGGTGAGTGCCACGAAGCGCGACGGCGAGATGCGCCCGCCTAGTACCCCGTGGGAAAACAGCAGCAGCATCCGGTTTTCGACCCCGGGCAAACCATTGGGGCAGCGGCTGAAATCGCCCCCCGAGAGGGTCATGCGCTGGGCGTGAGAGAAGTTGCAGTGATCGGTCGCCACCGTGTCGATGTCACCCGCAGCGATACCGACCCACAGCTTGTCCTGCTCGCGGCGCGAGCGCAGCGGCGGGCTCAGCAGATAGTCGACCCCGTTCTCCTTGTAATAACACTGCTCATCGAGCAGCAGATATTGCGGGCAGGTCTCGACCCAGACCGGCTGGCCCTGACGGCGCGCCAGTTTCAGATACTCCAGCCCCAAGCCATTGGAGAGGTGGACGATATAGAGCGGCGCATTGCCCGCGAGCCCCGCCAGATTGATCATCCGGGCGATCGCCTCCGCCTCGCACTCCAGTGGGCGGCTTTGCGGGTGATACCAGGGTTCATGGTGACCGGCGGCGAGCAGGGCCGCACGGCGCGCCGCGATGGCGGCATCGTTCTCGGGATGGACGGTGGCGAGCGCCCCCACCTCTTTGAGGCGGGCCAGCGCGCGCAACACATCGTGATCCCCCAGCTTGTACTGGTAGGTGAGGTAGAGCTTGAAGCTGCTGATCCCCTCCTCCTGCACCATGGCGGCCATCTCATTAAGGATGGCGTCATCCACATGCTGGATCACGCCATGAAAGCTGTAGTCGATCACCGCCTGATCGGCGGCATAGTCGTGATATCGGGCCAGCTGGTGATGCAGATTGCACCCCGCTGGGCCAAATCCCATGTGATCGACGATGGTGGTGGTGCCACCACAGGCGGCGGCACGGGTACCGCTGAAAAAGTCATCGCAACTGCGGGCAATGCCCACGTCGATGTTGAAGTGGGTATGGACGTCGATGCCACCCGGCATCACATAGCAGCCGCTGGCATCGATCACTTCGGTCTCGCCATCGGGCTCGATATCGGCGGCGCGCGCGCGGATCACCCCGTGCTCGATCAGCAGATCCTGACGATATTCACCCTGCGCATCGACCAGCACACCGTTTTTGATCAGCCGTTTCATCCCCACCACCTCGAACATCACTTCAAACAGCAAAGCCCCGCCTCAATGGAGACGGGGCACTTGCCACACTTGCGACAGACGGGCGGTGATGAGAGTCACCACCCGGCAGACCCCTTACTTGTCCAGCTCGGCCAGATAGAGCATGGGGATCACGGCGTACATGGCGGCGCACTTGACCAGATGCTCTTTCCAGGTCTTCTCGTTCGGTGCGTGGGCCTCCGGCTCTTTACCCGGGCCAAAACCGATCACCGGAATACCGTGGCGACCCATGATGGAGACCCCGTTGGTCGAGAAGGTCCACTTGTCCACCACCGGCTCCTTGTTGAACAGCTCGCGATAAGCCTTGGAGAGGGTTTTGACGGTGATGTGATCCTCTTCCACCTTCCAGGTCGGGAAGTAGCACTCGGTCGGATAGACCAGACCGGTGTAGGCCGGGCGATCGTACTGGTACATGGAGACCTCGGCACCGGCGGCTTGCACCGCAGGCAGGGCGCGGATCTCGTCGAGCGCCCCTTGCCAGGTTTCGCCCCAGGTGAGGCGGCGGTCGATGGAGACGGCGCAGCTGTCCGCCACGGCGCAGCGGCTTGGCGAAGTGAAGAAGATCTCCGAGACGGTCAGGGTGCCCTTGCCGAGGAAGTCGTCGTTGCCGAGGTTGTGGCTCAGCTCCTGCAGCTCGCCAAGGATGGGGCCCATCTTGAAGATGGCGTTGTCACCGCGCTCCGGCGCAGAGCCGTGGCAGCTCACCCCCTGCACCTCCACACGGATCTCCATGCGGCCGCGCTGGCCACGGTAGATCTGGCAGTCGGTCGGCTCGGTACTGACCACGAACTCGGGGCGGATCTTGCTCTGCTCGATGATGTACTGCCAGCAGAGGCCATCGCAATCCTCCTCCTGTACGGTACCGGTCACCAGCAGGGTGTACTGATCTTCCAGCCCCAAATCCTTGATGATCTTGCCCGCATAGACCATGGAGGCCATGCCGCCTTCTTGGTCAGATGCGCCACGACCACCAATGATCTCGTGATCTTCCATCCCCTCATAGGGGTCGAACTTCCAGTTGGCCATGTTGCCGACGCCCACGGTATCGATGTGGGCATCCATGGCGATCAGGTGCGGGCCGTGGCCGATATAGCCCAGCACGTTGCCCATGGGGTCGATCTCGACCTTGTCAAAGCCAACCTTCTCCATCTCCTGCTTGATGCGCAGCACGACGCGCTCTTCATCGCAGCTCTCGCTCGGGATGGCGATCATGTCGCGCAGGAACTGACTCATCTCGGCCTTGTACTGGTAGGCCTTCTCCAACACCATTTCAAACGGAATTTGCTTGCTCATTGTGATTCTCCATAACAACTGAGAGTGCGCGGCCTGTTCGTCGGCAGCGCCCTGTGCCCGTTACCGCGCCCCGTTGGCGAGGCGCGATCAGTTCTTCAATTCGTCTCTCTGCTCTCGCAGGGGTTACTCACAGCCGGGGTTAATCGCAGGCAGGATGTTTGCCTTCCCACACCACTTCCCGGTAGTGGGTCACATCGGTGTCCCCTTCGGTGTTGATGATCAGCACCACGGAGTCGCGACTTAGCCCGAGGCGCGCCATCAGCGCTGCGCGATCCGGGTGGTGACGTACTGCCGCCAGCACGCCGGTACCGACCGAGCCGGACTCACCGGAGATGATGCGTGGATCATTGCCAAGGGGGTTGCCGAGCACTCTCATGCCCAATGCCGACACCTTGTCGTGACAGGAGATGAACTGGGTGGTGCAGCTTCTGAGCAGCGGCCAGCCGAGGGGATTGGGTTCACCGCAGGCGAGACCGGCCATGATGGTGCGCATGTCGCCCCCCACGTTGACCATCTCCCCCGCCACACCGGAGCGGAAGATGCAGTCGGCCTGATCCGGTTCGACCACGATACTGTGCAGGTTTTTCGCACCAAAGCAGTCCACCAGATAACCGAGCACACCGCCCGCCAGCGCACCAACGCCAGCCTGCAGCAACACGTGGGTCGGCTGCTTGATGCCCATGGCCTGCATCTGCTCGACCGCTTCGTCGGCCAGGGTGGAGTAACCCTGCATGATCCAGGTCGGGATCTTGGTGTAGCCCTCCCAGGCGGTGTCCTGCACTATGTGCCAGCCGCGCTCTTCGGCCATCTTCATGGTTAGGCGCACGGTGTCGTCATAGTTCATGTCGGTGACGATGCACTCGGCACCGAGATTGAGGATGTGGTCAACCCGCTCCTGGGCCGAGCCCTTGGGCATGTAGACCACCGCATGCTGACCCACCTGTTTGGCGGCCCAGGCAACGCCACGACCGTGGTTGCCATCTGTGGTGGTGGCGAATGTCATCGGCTCCTTGATGGTGCGTTTGATGAGATCGAAGGAGAAATCCTCGATGGCCACCCCGTATTTTTCACAGAGCAAGTTGGCGATGGCATAAACGCCACCCAGCATCTTGAAGGCGTTGAGGCCAAAGCGCTTTGACTCGTCCTTGACCAATATATTTTTCACCCCGATATAGGCGGCCAGATCTTTCAGGTCGCACAATGGGGTCGGTTCATAACCGGCCAGTTTTTTATGAAAAGCGCGAGCCTTTTGTGCTTCGGCGCGAGAAAACAGCGGAGATGGCTCGGCGGTAAAAAAGCGGTTATCGGCAATATCCATCTTCAGCGAAAATTGGGACATGCTTACCTCACTAGGCGTTACCTGACAAAGAGCTGCCTCGCCGGGAGATCCGTTATTCAGATACCACGGGGAGAAAACTCGAAATAATGAATTCGACAGTATGGGCAGGATGAATATTCACCCTGCCCTGCCGTTATTTATTTCACCCGCTTTTGCGCCTCTTTAATCAGATTTTCCAGAGTTTCTGCCGGGGCGGAAAATTTACGGGCCATGATCATGGCGGCGATAATATAGGGCTTCCAGCTCGCCTCTTTGTAAGTGGCGATACGGTATTTCTCGAATACCCCTTCGGTCACTTCGCCCTCTTTGCAGGAGACGCCGGAAATATCGGCCGGTAGGCAGTGCATATAGAGCGCCTCGCCCCCCTTGGTGAGCTTCATCATCTCCTCAGTGCAGTGCCAATCCTTGTGCTTGGCGTTCTGCTCAAGGCAGTGTTTCTCCAGCTCTTTGAGGCCGGCGTGATCATTGGCGCGCAGCAACTCGGTGCGCTGCTCCATCACCTTGAAGGGGGCCCAGGACTTGGGATAGACGATATCCGCATCCTTGAAAGCCTCTTCCATGGAGGTGACCTGACGGAAGCTGCCGCCGGAGGCCTTGGCGTTCTCTTTGGCCACTTCGATCACATCCGGGATCAGGTCATACCCTTCCGGGTGGGCCAGGGTCACGTCCATACCGAAACGGGTCATCAGACCAATGATGCCCTGGGGCACGGAGAGCGGCTTGCCGTAGCTGGGGGAGTAGGCCCAGGTCATCGCAATCTTCTTGCCCTTGAGGCTCTCCAGACTACCGAAGTGCTCCTGTAACCAGGCGAGATCAGCCATCGACTGGGTCGGGTGATCAATGTCGCACTGCAGGTTGACCAGCGCCGGACGCTGGGGCAGCACTCCCTTCTCGAACCCTTCATCCAGTGCGGCGCCCACTTCGCGCATATAGGCGTTGCCGGCACCGAGGAACATGTCGTCACGGATCCCGATGGCATCGGCGCAGAAGGAGATCATGTTGGCGGTTTCACGGACGGTCTCACCGTGGGCGATCTGGGATTTGCCCTCATCCAGATCCTGCTGGGCCAGACCGAGCAGGTTCAATGCAGAGGCATAAGAGAAGCGGGTTCGGGTGGAGTTATCGCGGAAAACCGAGATACCGAGCCCGCTGTTAAACAGTTTGGTGCAGATATTTTCGGCGCGCAGGGTCTTGAGTGATTCGGCCAGTTTCAATACCAGCTCCAGCTCCTGAGGCGTTTGCTCCCAGGTCAGCAGAAAATCTTTTTCATGCAGGTTGGATTTGAGTGCCCTGATCTCTTTGATTAATTCGTTAACTGCTTTCATCGTTCGCCCCAATCATTGGATGAGATATGGATAGCTCCCCTTTCACTCACGATGTCACCAGCATCCCGGTTGTGGGTGAGCGCGTCGGTTAGCGTCGATATGAGGCAATCAATAACCGTGCCAAACCAATAAGATGCAGGCAGATATTAATAAATGACGAAAGTGTGTGATGCCACCCACAAAATCAGCGGCTATTTCAGCGATTTAATCCATAAAAATGTGCGCAGATCAGCCAAGCCATAAAATAGCAAGGTGATAATAATCAAAGGCGATATCTCGACGTCGGTGAGAATTATCATCAAAGGTCAGTTTCAGGGGCTGAAATGATATCAGCTGGGCTGTCGTTATCATTATGATAATGCCCGCAACACCTTTTCTCTTGGAAGGATCTCTCCAGCGTTGACACTGCTGCTATCTCGTCTCCCCTTCGCTCCCCGCCCGTATCACCTCTCGCCTTATCTTCCGGCCACATCGCTGGGCGCGGTTGGCCCAAGGTGCTAACGTGAATACGCCAGCTGCGCATCTGTCTCGGATGCTCAAGAGAGGCCGACGTTCACGACCGCAACTGCGCGGGTGAACCTGCATGACTTACATCTTTGAGGGATTATCTATGTCCAGGAATGCTGCTCTGCTCATCACCCTGACCCTGCTCGGTATCACCCCTGCCCACGCCATCAGTGCCAAATATGCCGAGCAACTGGAGCGATCCGGCTGCACCCAGGTCACCGAGGCGCAGGGCTGTGACATTCACAAAACCAAAGCGGAAAATGCCAAGGCGGGATTTGGCACTGCCGCCCCGGCCGCGAAGGGCGGTCTGAATCTGAGCTATGAGCAGAAGCTGGAGCGCTCGGGCTGCACTCAGGTGAGCGAGCTTAATGGCTGCGATATCAACAAAACCAAGGCTGAGAACGCGGCTGCCGGTGTTGGCAATGCTCCGGCCGCGGCAACCAGCGGCAGCCCCTATGCGGGCAACTGGATCGCCACCTTCCCCCAAACTGGCGCCACCGTGGCCAATATCCACATCGATGGCAAGGATCAGGTGTGGGTCAACGATAAGAAGGTCAATGCCAAGAAATCCGATGGCGCGCTGGTGTTCAAGGATGGCATGGTCATCTACACCATTCAGGGGGATCGCCGCATCAAGGGTGAAGATGGCTGGGTCGATAATGATGCCGGCACCAAGGGGCCCATCAACGCCAAGTAAGCAGCTGACCACAAATGACGGGGAGCGCGGGCTCCCCGTTTCACACCTGATTGCCCATCGCTTCCAATGACCAGCTCCGCCAGTGAGGGGCCAGAATCAATACCTCCTGCTCCAGCCAAGTCCCGTCTGTGATCAGTTTATCGAGCCAGGGAACGCCTGCCAGCGTGCCATGACCATCGACCTGATCAGTCTGCGTCGTCACACGCCAGGGCACCTTGCCACTGTCCGTCGCAAAGGTGCGTACCGGACGGGCGTAGTGATCCAGATAAGGTTGCAGCTCACAGGGAAGCCAGAGCATGGACGGTCGATTTAGCTCACGCGCCAGATCGATGGCAATATCGATACCTCGTTGATCGAGATCACCGAAATGGGCCCACTGCACGCCCGCAGGCAACAGCGGGATCAGCTGTTTGGCCAGGGTGGTATTGCGACCGGGGACAAAGAGCAGCAGTTGCCCGGGTTGCAGCGGGTAGTCGACAAAGGCCCCCTTGTTCTCCACCGTAATGACCCGCTCCCCCTGCCAGCCGATGGCCGCCAGCGTGTCCAGAGTCCGCTCCGGCAACGCCAACTCTCCCAACAACGCCATCATTGCAGTCATATCGTGCTGCTGACCCTGCAGATCGACCAGTGAGAGCGGTTCGAGGGTACGGATGCGGATCACCTCATCCTGCGTGAGCGACAATTCCGCAAGCAGTGGCGCGGCAAGGGATGCTGACCGCGGATGCTTGCTGTCCCCATGCCAGAGGGCATAAAAGCAGGCCTGATTGAGCCGTGCAGGCAAACTCACTCCCAGACGTTGCAGCTGCTCCCCCTTGTCCGGTTCGGGGGGCGCAGCCCGTGCCAGTTGTCCGGTCAGAAAAGTCCGCCCCGCGTCGGTCAATATATGACGGGAACTGCGCCCAACTGACTCGACTCCGCCCACAGCCTGCAGCAACTCCTTCAACTCGCGGCCATGCCGACTCTCAAGGGAGCAGCCCTTCTCGTTCTGGCTATCGAGCAACCGTGCACACAAATCCTGTACCCGCACCTCATTAAACAGCGACATCATCACCTCTCCATGTGGCTTCATATGACGAAGTAGAGGTGATTTTCCCTGTCATTACCGTGACCGGCTTCGCAAGCGGTTCTTATCAGCCCCGCCATGCATGGCCCGTTACTGGTAAACCCGCCACAAAGGGCGCAAGCTGGTTTGATATAGAGATACGCTGCGCTCTTCGCGGCACGACAACGCGATACCCGCTTTCACAAGGGCTTGCCATGACCGACGCCACAGACCCATCGCCATCCTCTTCCTGGCATCTTTCGGATATCCGCGAGCTGGCGCACCTGCTGACTCTGGCGCTGCCCGCCGCGGTAGAGATCACCGAAGCGGTACATCAGGCGGTACTGAGCGGTATGGGGCTCAAGGGACGAGATGAGGGAAAAACAGCCGGGATCACCGGGCTGGTCTACAAGGGGGTACATGGCACCGCCAACACCCTGGGCAGCGGCATCAACCAACTGCTCAGCCGCCTGCCAGCCACTCCGCCGCCCCACCAGATCCCCGAAACCCCGAAACGTGCAGCCCTGATCGCCACGCTCAACGGCGTATTGGGGGACAAGCTGGTCGATCACCACAATGCCCTCGCCACCCCCATGACACTGCGCTATCAGGGCAAGCCCCTCGATTGGCAGGCGATGCCAAAGGATCTACCCCGCGAGGGACGGGTGCTGCTGATGATCCATGGCCTCTGCATGAACGATCTGCAGTGGCAGACCGAGCATCAAGGCAAGCCGGTCAATCACGGAGAGCAACTTGCCAACGCGCTTGGCTATCTGCCTCTTTACTTGCGCTACAACTCGGGCCTGCCTATCGCACATAACGGGCAGCTACTTGCCCTGTTGCTGGAGGAGCTGTTCGCCTACTGGCCGGGAGAGCTCAAAGAGATAACGATAATGGGCTACAGCATGGGGGGACTGGTTGCACGCAGCGCCTGCCACCATGCCGGCGTGGCCGGGCTCACCTGGCCTGCACGCCTTGCCAACCTGATATTTCTCGGCACACCACACCACGGCGCACCGCTCGAACATGCAGGTCACTGGCTGGAACAGTTGTTGCCCGCTACCGCCTACAGCGAACCCTTCGTCAGACTGGCGCGGCTGCGCAGTGCAGGCATCAAGGATCTGCGCCACGGCAAGGTGATCGACGAAGTGGCCCAACCCGACCCCGCCGTGCCCTTGCGCGATCCCCGCGTTCCACTCCCCTTACCCTGCAGCGTCAACTGTTATGCCATCGCCGCGACCACTGCCGCCAAGCGCAGCCTGCTGGCCGACCGGCTGATTGGCGATGGACTGGTGCCGCTACGCAGTGCCCTCGGTCAGCACAACGAAGCGCGCCATCAGCTGGCTTTTCTTCCTGCCCATACCCTGATTGTCTATCGCACCAGCCATATGGCCCTGCTCGCCAACCCACAGGTTGGCCAGCAACTGCTGCGCTGGCTCAGCCCCTTGCAGTTATAGCGAACTGGCTATTAAAGCAACAGAATGCTGGTTCACACAGGAGCCCTGTGGCACTCTGGGACGTCAAAGGGAAGACCCACACTGACACTTGATGTGTCCCCACTGCAAAGGAGCGCCACCGATGGCCAAAGCAAGCAAGAAAGAGATCAAGAAGAAGATCGCCGCTCGTCTTGAGAAAATTGCCAAGCATGAAGGCAAGATCAAGAAGCTGAAGAAGGCCCTGAAGTAGGGCCCACCGCATAAGAAAAACCGCCAATAGGCGGTTTTTTCATCCCCCTTTCGCCCCTTTACCATCGTTTTGATACCAATGGCCTTGATGTAAACGCCTCAAGCGCACCTCAGCAGAACAACCCGACTGAAGCCACGCACGTTCTCATCGCTGATATTTGGTCTAACAGCGCCAATCGGGCGCCGCGCGCGCCCATGCCAGCAACTACCTTCAACGGAGTGTTTGATATGAGCCAGCAGTGGAGCGCCATATGTACTATTACACCCTCACTTTCAAGGAAGATGTCGATCGCCTGACCGCCCCCGAGCAGGAGATCACCTTGCAGAGCCCCGCTCAGGCGGGGGATTTTGTTATCCTCTCCGACGGCAGCCGCCATCAGGTGATGTTTGTCACCCACCGCGTCCACTACAGCAGCCTCTATCTCGATAAAGGGGTCAGGGTGCCACAGAGTTAGTGGCTATCGCCTTCAATTGATGGGGCTGAGTGAAATATTCACGCCGTTGACATAATAATCATCGCATCATGTCAATGTTCCTTTATCTCTATCACGATATATCTGAGGAAGCGCGATGAAAAAATACAACATTGTCTTATATCAAATTCAATTTATTTAGCCACGAAAAAGCAAATCATACATCACAAAAACGAACCACTATCACTCAATATCATTGACCACACCCTTGGTGCGTTATAACAATTACTTTGCTGAACATATTTATTCGCAAGTCATTATTAGTGATGGAGTTATCACAATGAATAAAGTTATCTTACCCATAGCATTAATTACCTGTGCCACGCTCGCTCACGCAGAGTCCAGCACTATTATCAACGGTCTGGATTTTGGTCCATTAGCTCAGTTGGCTGGCACATGGAAAAGCACCGATGCTGGTGGTGTAGATGTAGCACCCGGCCAGGAGGGTAGCAAAGTTGGCAAAGGGGGGCCGGCAGTGGAACCCTTTTACGAAGTCATTACTTTTGAACCGGCAGCCGATGCTAAAAATGCCAGCGAACAATATCTGGTAGCCATGTATTACAAACAGGAAGTATTCAGAAAAAGCGATAATGGGAAATTTCATGACCAACGCGGCTATCTGATTTATGACAAGACTAATCAGCTTGTTTACAACTCATACTGTATACCCCGTGCAGTCTGTGTGGTCACTGAAGGCAAAGCGGGTAACAAAATCGAGTTCAAGACGGGCAAGCGCGGTATTGCGGAAAGCAATTATATGACCATTAATGATTCCACCACGGATTTCTCGATGACTCTGGACTTCTCAGAGAAAGATCTCCTCAAATACAGTCAAACCACCAACCTGATGGTGTATGGCAAGCCATTCGCACACTCCGATAGTGCATCCCTGACCAGAACCAATTGATGTTTCATGGCCAAGGTATTCATTACCTTGGCTTTTTTATATTCGTCGATAGTCTATCCTGATGGCATCCCTATCCCACTCGGGGTTAAGCACACCGGCATACCAGAGTGTCAGAATGACATCCATCTGATTGTTATGCTTAACAACCTTGCCGCTCTTACAGGCAGAGACCACTTCCAGCCATAACTGCTCGGGATTGATCGGTTTGGTAATATCCTTGTGTGACAATAAATCAATGGCAGCCAACACATATGCTCTGGTTTTGGTCGCAGCTACATAATGAACTGGCATGATGCAACTGATACAACCAAGACTGCAAAGAGTCAAAAAAGTTACCTTTGGATTATTCTTGAATTTCCCTGTACTAATATCATCACCAAATGCTTCAGCAATAGCCATATCCCAAGCGGTAGCATGCCCATAATTATTCTGCACCATCAGATGAACAGCTCTCAGCGCTGCACCACCATATTTACCATAGATAATCATCACTAATCCCTCCTTTTGCCCCATAGTAAGGCCGAACAGGCGAGATAAGCTAAAATAAATATCAATCACGATCATCGATTTTTTCCATTGATAACAAATCCATTTTTAGCCGAATTAAATATTGATCCATATCAATGTTATATCTTTATCTACCGAAAGGCTGACTGGTCGATGTCAGCCTTCCAATATCATTCATCAACATCCATTTTCGTGTATAAACGGGTTCACCCAGCCTAGAGCACCTCTATTTTTACTTTGATAATCCCGTCGCGAATATTGCCGATGGTGCTAAAGGCAGATTTGGAGAGATCGATAATACGCCCACTTTTAAAGGCGCCGCGGTCATTGACCTTGACCACTACGCTCTTGCCGTTGGCGAGGTTGGTGACCCGCACCATGGAGCCGAAGGGCAATTCCATATGGGCGGCGCTATTGAGGTTGTTGCGATAGATCTCGCCGCTGGCGGTCTTTTTGCCGTGATAACGGTCGGCATAATAGCTGGCGTAACCGGTCTCGCTATAGCCGCGCCAGCTGCCGCCGTGACTCTCGTCATAACGGCTGCTACAGGCCGCCAGCAGCAGGCAAAGAGATAACAGCAGCCCTTTCTGGATATGTTGCACCTTTCCCCTCTCCTCTCTTCTTCTTTTCTCAATGCGCAATTTTTCTTCTTCGATACGGCCGGTGACGCTGGCGACACGCTTGCAGGCGGGAGACCTCACCTTGCCATAGCTCCAAGGCACTCATCATGTTACTCGTCTTGTTGTCAGGCAACAGCGACCGCGCGGCTACTTTGCCATATCCTCCATGCAAAAAGGGAGGCAAATGCCTCCCTTTCAACTAGTTACCGGTCATCCTTTGTCGGGATGGGCCAGAGACTTCTCAGGCAATCAGCTTGTCGTCGGCAAAGCCGAAACCGCGCAGGCCCACCACATGTACGTGCTCGTGCTTGCCCTGCACCTTGCGGATGAGCTTGTAGGTGGTGCCCTTCTCGGGGCTGATGTTCTCGGGCGCCGCGATAAGCAGCTGCATATCCTGGCGCTCGCACAGCTCGAACAGGGTGGCGATGGATTTGCCATCCAGACGGGCCGCTTCGTCGAGGAACAACAGGCGGCAGGGGGCGATATCCTTGCCGCGCAGACGGCGGGACTCCTCCTCCCAGCTGATCAGCACCATCAGCAGGATCGCCTGACCGGTACCGATCGCCTCGCCGGTGGAGAGCGCGCCGCTCTCGGCCCGCAGCCAGCCATCGGCCCCGCGCTGCACCTCGATCTCCAGCTCCAAATAGTTGCGATAGTCGAGCAGCACGTCGCCCATCACCTGATAGCTGCGATCTCCCTGCTCGATCTGCGGGTTCAGGCGCTGGAACAGCTTGGCCATCGCCTCGGAGAAGCTGAGCTCCTTGTCGGCGAACAGATCGTTGTGCATGGCAGTTTGATCGGCCAGCGCCGTCAGCAGACGGGTATGGGCCTCGCGGATATTGACGTTGAGGCGCACCCCGCGCACCAGACCGAAGGCGATGTTCTGCAGCCCCTGGTTGAGCACCCGGATGCGGTTCTGCTCGCGGCGGATGATGTTGGTGATCTTGGCCGCCACTTCGTGGGAGGAGAGCGACAGGTGGGTTTCCCGCTGCTTGAGCTCGTCAGCCAGACGGGCCAGCTCGATCTCCATCTCCTCGATCGCCTCCACCGGATCATCGGAGCGAATGATGTCGTTGCGGATGCGATCCTTGAGGTAACGGTAGACCTGCACGTAGAAGGCCACCTTCTGCTCGGTGCTACGGTTGCCCTCAGAGAGACGCAGCGCATCGCGCAGAGCCTCGTCGTGGGCCACCGCCACCCGCAGGGCGCCGAGGGCCTTGTCCGACATGGAACGCAGCTCGTCGCTGTCGAGGTACGCCAGCTCGCGCTTGTTGAGGCGCTTCTCGACGTCGGTCTCCCGCGCCAGTCGCACCACCCGCGACCAGCTCGCCTTGTGACCCACCAGAGATTTACGGGCGCTGTAGTAATCCTTTCCTTCGAGCTTGAGACGGCCACCGAGGGATTCGATCTCGCGCTTGGTGACCTGCAACTGGGCCTCGGCGCTGGTGCGACGGGAGCGGGTGCGGATCAGCAGCTCTTCAATCTCTTTCTTGTGGGCGCGCGCCTTCTCTTCCATATCGTCAGAGAGGGTCAGCCCCATGGCCGCCAGCTCCTGCTCAAACTCGGTCAGGGTCTGGCGCTTGGCCTCTACGCTGGAGTTGAGCGCGGTGCGCAGCTGCAACGCCTCGGTGTGACGCTGGGCAATCTGCTTGTGCTGCTCGCCAGCGGTACGGGCTGCCAGCTCGGCGGCTTTGAGCTTCTCTTTGAGTCGCTCGCTCATCTCGGAGGCCTTGCCCAGCAGATCTTGCGCATCCTGATAGGCAAAGTGCGGCAGACGGGCCACCAGCTGATCGAGGGCGTAGCAACGGCGTTTCTGCTCGGCCAGCAGGTCATTTACCTCATCGAAGGCCGCCTGCAGCGCGGCAAGATCCTGCGGATCCTGACGCAGCACCTGCACCATGGTTTCCAGTGTTTCCAGCGACTTGCCGTGTTTGGCGATAAAGGCTTCGGCTGTTTTAAGGGCCTCAACGTCGGCATGAGCCGCCTCGAGGCGGGCCGCCAGATCAGTCTCGGCAAACAGGTGGGCAAAGGGCAGCATCCCCTGCACCAGCTGGATATGGCGAGTCAGCTGGGCGGCGGCCGCTTTGGCATCACTCAGCTGCTTGTCATACTCGCCGATGGCTGCTTGCAGTGTGCGCAGTTCGGCCTGTTTGGCCTGCACTTCGGCTTCGGGGTCGGGGCGGAAGGCGATATCCAGATGCTGACCGATAAAGTCGCGGAAGTGACCGTAGAGACGGTGGTACTTCTGCTGCTCAAACGCAGCCTTGGCGTAACCCTCGATCAGCCCTTCACGCTCAAGGTCGAGCTGCTCGATCCGCTTTTCCCGGGCAGCGCGGCCAAACAGCGGCAGCTCGGGGTAGCGGGAGAAGCGCACCTGACGCTTGCTGGTGCGTACCAGCACGGCGTCCCCCAGCTCGTCCGCTTCCACCAGATCCTCGTCAAAGGAGTCGGGGTTGCCCTGAATCAGGTAGATATCTTCCGGGCAATCTTCCAGCTTTTTCAGCCGCTCGATGGCGCCCTCAAGGTCGAGCACCACCAGGGCGCTGCGAGCCGGGCCATAGAGCGCCGAGTAGTAAGGGGCATCGTCGATGGAGATGTCGTCATAGACATCGGAGAGCAGCACACCCCCCACTTGCTCGGCGATGCGGGCAAGACGGGGATCCGCCTCGCCTGCTCCCAACTGCAGGTTGCGAATTTGCAGCTCCAGCGCCTGTTTCTGCGCCGCGATGCGGTTGCTCTCCTGCTCGAACTCGCGCTCCTTGTCGAGCACGGCCTGCATGCCGACCGAAAGCTCTTCAGCGGTAGCGAGCGGCAGACCGCTCTGCTCGCGCAGCTGCTCGAGTTTTTCAAAAGATTTCAGCCAGCGCGGCGCCAGCTTGGTGAGCTCCGCAATATCACGGCCCAGCTGGGTGCCCTGATGCTCGAGGCTGGCGCGGCGCTGGTTCACCTCCGCCTGCTGTTCGGAGAGCTCCTCCTGACGGGTGCGCTGGGATTCGAGGAAGATCTCCAGCTCGTCGCTGCTGGCAATCAGCTGGCCAGAGGCCTGCTGCAGCTCGTCACGCAGCTTGAAGAGGCTCTTCTGGCTTTCGCTCTCTTTCTCGAGGCGAGCCAGCGCGGCGCGCAGCCCCTGCCCCTGCGCGATGCGAGCCTTGTCTTCGATGTGACGCTTGAGCAGCGCCTGCGCGGTGGGCCAGGCGGCCTCGCGCACTGTTTCGGGGGCGATGCTCAAAAGCAGCGCCAACGCCGCTTCATGCTCGGCCACCGCCGCCTTCGCCAGCGCCAATTGCTGCTCGGCCCCCAGCACCCGGCTGGTGAGGCTCTGCTCGGCGGCGCGGAACTGGTGCAGGGTGTCGCTCGCCTGTTCGGCGCTCAGCCCCGGCAGCTCGCACTGCTCGCGGGCAGCATCGAGGGCCTGCACCGCCTGACGGTACTGGATGGCGCGGGTCTGCTGGATATCGAGCGCCTGCTGGTAGTCGGCCAGCTGGGTCTTGAGGCTGTCGACTTCTGCCTGCGCCAGCTCCTTGCGCTCTTCCACTTCCAGCAGCTGGCCGTGGATCTCTTCCACTACCGCCTGCTGCTGCTCGAGTTTGTCAGAGAGATCCGCCAGATCGGCGCGATACATCTCGATCTTCTTCTGCAAGCTGACGGCCGCCATCACCTTGGCCAGATGCTCGGAGGCAGACTCCAGCTCGTCGGTCAGCAATTTTTCGCGGTTGGTGAGCTGCTCCACCTCGTCGGCCAGATAGATGGCGCGCTGTTTCTCTTCGGCCAGAATGCGGCGCTTGTCGGCCAGCTCCTGGCGCGCCTTGAGGGCCAGCTCGGAGAGACGGCTCTTCTCGGCGGCGTTGCGCACATAGTCGGCGGCCACATAGTGGGTGGTCTCGGTGATCAGGTTCTTGAACAGATCCCGCTGCCCTTGCGTCTCCTTGATCGCTTCCAGCGTGCGGCGGTTTTCATAGATGGCCGCCTCCATGTCTGCAAACGCCTTGCGCACCCCGGAGTTCTCCGGCAGCAGGTATTCGCGCAGGGAACGGCTGATGGACGAGGAGATGCCGCCGTAGAGGGAAGCCTCGATCAGGCGATAGAACTTGCCGCGATCTTTTTGATCGCGCAGCTTCTTCGGGGTGATGCCGAACTCGAACATGAAGTTGTGATAGTCGGTCACCGTATTGAATTTGGCGACTTTCAGCGCCCCCAGCTCGGCGGCCGCTCCTTTCAGGTCGGTAAAGGCGCGCACCCGCCCCTTGCCGCCATCAAGCTTCTCCAGCAGCAGATCGGTCGGCGCCAGATTCTCCGGCACATCCACCAGCGCAAACGGAGTGATGTTGACCTTGTTGTCACGGTTGGCCACCTGCTCGAGGTGCACGCCGACCCAGATCCGCTGTTCGCGGCTGTTCATCACTTCCAGCAGGGAATAGCAGTGGCCGCGCTGCAGCTTGCCGTAGAGCCCCTTGTCACGGGAGGCGCTGCTCGATCCCGCTTCCGTGGTATTGCGGAAATGGAGCAGTGACTGGTCGGGGATGAGCGCCGCGATAAAGGCCGCCATGGTGGTGGACTTGCCCGCGCCGTTGCCGCCGGAAAGGGTGGTGACCAGCTGGTCGAGATCGAAGGTCCGGGCAAAGAAGCCGTTCCAGTTGACCATGGTCAGGGATTTGAACTTGCCTCGCACCGGTTATACCTCCAGATCCAGTTGTTCTTCATCGAGATCCGCCTCGATGTCATCAAAGAGCGAGTCGCTGCTCGGCATTTCATCGTCGTGGAAGATGGCTTCACCCTCCTGGATCATCCGCAGCTGAACGGCGCGCGGATCTTCATCGGAACGCACGTCGGCGGCGAAACGGAACACCGATTCGTTGACCCGGAATTTATCCCCGTTACCAAGGGCGGTGATCATGCCAAGGCGGCGCAGACGGCGCATGGAGGTACGGATCTTTTCGAGCAACTTCTTCTTGTCGAGATCGGTACCGCCGGAGCGGCTGTTGACCATCCGCAGCAGCTGCTTCTCGTCGGCGAGGCTCAGCACCTCTTCCTGCAGCTCGGCCATGGCGAACACCCCTTCCGAGGCGAGACGATCCGGGCTCAGGTAGAGGTAGCAGAGCACCTTGCCCACCAGCATATCGAGCTCGGAGAGCACAGTGGTGCCGATGTCGGAGCTCGGGCGCGGACGCAGGTAGAAGAAGCCTTCCGGCGCCTTGATCAGCTCCACCTGATAGCGGCCGTAGAAGATCTCCAGCTCGCTGTGATACTCGACCAGCGCCGAATGCTGCTCGAACTCGTCGGCACTGATGTGGCGGCCGGAGCGCAAGGCGGTGTCGATGCGCGGAAACAAGGGGTTGGCAATCGCCTCTGCAAGGCGCAGCGGCAAGGGAAACTCAGAATTGATCAATGACATAGGCCTGAACCTTGGATCCAGCTTGGTTAATGGGTTTCCATGCGGGTTGGCGATGCAGTTCGCGCTCGCCGCTGGCATGGCCCAGGCGCACGGCCTGGTCGATCAGAAGACGCGCCACATCGAAGTGGGCATGGGCCGGGTAGTCCAGCAGATATTCCCGCAGCACATCGGCCAAGTCCAGCTGCTGGCCCTGCTCGGGGTAGCGGGCCAGATAACGCTCGATGCGCTCAGCCAGCTCCTGGTTGATGTCCACCATCTCGACGTACTCCATCTCGAGTGGCACCTCACCGGTCACCTCCTCGTCGTGGATGGCGATGGTTTCGTCGCGCAGCTCCAGCAGGCGGGGCTCTTCGGCCACCCGCAGCTGCCAGTTGTGCTGCTCGAAGTTGCGGATGGACTCGCGCAGCCGCTGGCTGAAGGCGCGGTTCTTGTCCATATCGATGGCGTTGCGGATAAATTTGTGGACGTGTCTATCGTAGCGGGACCAGAGCTCGATGCACTGCTGACCCCAGCTGGTGATGATGTCAAGGCGACCTTGCAAGGCGTGAGTCAGCTCCTCGACGTGGAACAGATCGTCGCGCCCCTGCGCCGCCTCCTGAATGTTGAGCAGCCCCGCCTGCAGGCGGTGGCCGGCAGCATCCAGGGTATCCTGCAGCTCGCGCAGGGTCTGGCCGGTCTCGTGCAGCAGCTTTTCGCAGCTGTGAATGGCATCGACCCAGTTCTGGGTCAGCAGGGCCGCAATCTCGCTTTTGACCTGATTCTGCTGCTCATCCATGGCGCGCTGGGTGAGATCGATCCGCCCCAGGGTCTCTTCCAGCGAGAAAGTGAGGCGCGGCAGCACCTCGGCATCCCACTGCTCGCGAGTGTTGGTCTCGAGCGCCGCCTTACGGGCGGTGTCGAGCTCGGAGGCCAGGTGTTCAAGCAGGATGGAGAGCTTGATGGAGTCGACCTGACGCTGATCCATAAAGAAGTCGACGATGCTCACACCCAGACGCGACAGGCGGTAGAGGCTCTCCCCCGCCACCATGTCGGTGTTGAAACGCGACAGCAGCTGCTGGCGAATGAGATCGTTGATGGCGTTGTTGGCGCGACCGGTGAGGGTCTCGTCCATCTGGCCAAAAGCGCTGCTGACATAGCCAAAAGCGTCGTGCAGCGCCGCTTCCGACAAATCCGACTCATCTTCGGACAGGGTCTTGATTGCAATCAGAAAGGCCAGCCGGTCGGTTGGCAGGCTCAACGCCAACCCCTCCTGCCTGACCCACCCTACTAGCTCCGGCAAAGAACGCTCTGGCAGGGTACGGGATGTACTCATCATGATGTTGTCATCTCGTTGTTGTATTGGGCGCAAAATCGTGCGCGCGGCTACATCCGGTAGCATCGAAAACATGGTTCACATTATTGACGTGAACCGCGAGCAGTCAGCTGGCCGGCTTCTGGGCCATCACATGGATATAGCGGCCGAGGGCGACAAAAGGCTCCTGACGGCAATATTGCTGCTCCATGGCCAGCAGATCGTCGAACTTCTCCACCTGATCCTGCTTGTGACGCATATAGTCGTGGATGACCCGCACCCCCGTCTTGCCGATGATGCGCAGCCCCCCGCGACCAATCCAGTCATAGACCTGCTCCGGCAACTGGGGGTTGGTGGGCGTAAGCGCTGTCTGGCGCTTCTTGCGAAGGCCAAGGCGCACATAGTCAAAATTGCCCACCACCAGGCTCTGGAACAGCAAACCATGACGGTTGTAGAAAAGCAGCGACAGTATGCCCCCGGCATTGACGAAAGGGAACAGACCCAGCAAGGTCTGGCGCGGCTCGGCAAGCCACTCCAGCACCGCATGGCAGAGCACCAGATCAAAGGTACCGGTCACGTGTTGCTTCAGATCCTGAATGGGGCAATGGATGAGACGGATTTTGTCTTCCAGCCCCTTCTCGGCGATCTGGCTGCGGGCCAGTTCCAGCATTTCTGCTGACAGATCGCACAGCTCCACCTGATGGCCCATGGCCGCCAGCTTCTGGGCGAAATAGCCAAAACCGCCCCCCGCATCGAGGATGCGCAGCGGTCGGTTGCCAAGGCGGGCCAGGCAGGCTTCGATGTCGCTCCAGACAATGGTGGTGCGGATGCGCCCCTTGGTGGAGTCGTAAATGTTGCGGGCGAACTTGTCGGCGCGCCCGTCAAAACTCTGATCGTGCTTCAAGGAGAAACTCAACATTAGCGCCACAGGGTTGTGGCCATCCCAAAAAAGAGAGGTATTCTGTCACATCCCGAATTTGCTGAAAACTCAAGGAAGTGTCTGTCGTGTTTGTGATTAAAAAGTGGCTGGGTCAGCTGTTGATGCCGCTCCCCTTCTCCCTCTCCCTGCTACTGGTCGCCCTGCTGCTGCTCTGGTTCACCCGTTTTCAGAAAACCGGCAAGCTGCTGGCCACCCTCTCGCTGCTCATTGTGGCCCTGATGGGGATGCGGCCGGTGAGCTATGAACTGGCCCGCGGGCTGGAGCAGACCTTCCCGCCGTTCGAGGTGAGCCAGCATCCCAACATCGATGCCATAGTAGTGCTCGGCAACGGCCATGTCAGTGACCCGGCGGTGCCCGAGCGCTCCTGGCAAAACAATATCGCCCTGGCACGGACTCTAGAGGGGGTTCGCCTTGCCCAGGCCTATCCCGACGCCGAGCTGGTGTTCTCCGGTTATGTGTCGGGGGATACCCTCTCCAATGCCGAGGTCAATGCCCGGATGGCCGAGAGCCTTGGCATTCCCCGCGCGCGAATGACGTTGTTTGAAAACAACAAAGACACTCATGATGAAGCGGTCAGTATCAGCCGCCATCTGAAAGGAAAAGAGGTGGCGCTGGTCAGTTCGGCCACTCATTTGCCACGTGCCATGGCCCTCTATCAGGGTCAGGGACTCAAGGCCGTGCCGGCCCCCACCGATTACACCGCCAAGCAGAGCCAGGTACCCCAGCCGCTCTACAGTTTTTTACCCAAAGGACGTTATCTGATGTATTCCGAAGCTGCCATCCACGAATGGATTGGGGTATGGTGGGCTCGCTTGCGGGGGCAGGTTAACGAATGAGCGATCAAGCGTTTCATTCCTGATTTGGATCAGGAAAGCGAAAAAAAATTACGTCATTTGCCGCCGGGTCAGCTATCTTGGGCTCGGTTCAATTCATATAATGTCGCGCAATCAAATGCCTAGGAGATATACAAGATGAGACAGCACCTGGTAATGGGTAACTGGAAACTGAACGGCACCAAGGCTTCTGTAGAAGCTCTGATCAAAGGACTGACCCCGGCTGCTGCCGCTCATCCTTCTGTACAAGTCGCCGTCTGCCCGCCGGTTATCTTTTTGGGTCTGGTTGAGCAACTGACCGCTGGCAGCAAGATTGCCTACGGTGCCCAGAACGCTGACGTTCACGAGTCTGGTGCCTTCACCGGCGAAAACGCCCCCTCCATGCTGAAAGCTTTTGGTTGCACCTACTCTCTGGTCGGCCACAGCGAGCGTCGTACCCTGCACGCAGAGAGTGACGACGTGGTTGCTGCCAAGTACGAAGCGATACAGAAAGGCGGCCTGATCCCGGTTCTGTGCATCGGTGAAACTCTGGAGCAGTTCGAAGCCGGCGTGACCAAGAACGTGGTTGAGACCCAGCTGAAAGCCGTTATCGACCGTTGCGGCATCGCCTCCTTCAACAACGCCGTTATCGCTTACGAGCCGGTATGGGCCATCGGTACTGGCAAGACTGCCACTCCGGAGATCGCTCAGTCCGTTCACGCTCACATCCGTCAGTACCTGGCCGGTTTTGATGCCGCCGTTGCTGCCAAAGTACAGATCCTGTACGGCGGTTCCGTCACTGGCGCCACTGCAGCCGACCTGTTCGGTCAGCCGGACATCGACGGTGGCCTGGTCGGTGGTGCGTCCCTGAAAGTGGACGACTTCTCCCAGATCATCGCTGGCGCTGCCAAGTAATCGCTGATTACGGCAAAGAGAGGGGCTGGTCCCCTCTCTTGTATCGCTTTTCCTATGGTGGCCCCCGCATCCCATATGAAAGCCGATATAGTAAAAGTGGCTTGTCTATTTAAACATTCGTATTTGACAACTCAGATCCAGAGGCACTCATGACCAAACAAATCAAACGTATTGGTGTTTTGACCAGTGGTGGCGACGCACCGGGTATGAACGCAGCCATTCGCGCCGTGGTTCGCGCCGGTTTGCATCATGGCCTGGAAGTTTACGGTATTTATGATGGCTACCTCGGTCTGCACCAGGATCGTATCGTCAAGCTGGAGCGTCACAGCGTCTCCGACGTGGTGAACCGTGGTGGTACTTTCCTCGGCTCCGCCCGTTTCCCTGCCTTCAAAGACCCCGCAGTGCGCGCCGAAGCAATCGAAAACCTGAAAAAGCACGGTATCGATGCGCTGGTCGTCATCGGTGGTGACGGCTCCTACATGGGTGCCAAGAAGCTGACCGAAGAGGGTTTCCCCTGCATCGGCCTGCCGGGCACCATCGACAACGACATCGCCGGTACCGACTTCACCATCGGCTTTGATACCGCTCTGAACGTAGTTGTTGACGCCATCGACCGCCTGCGCGACACCTGCAGCTCCCACCACCGTATCTCCGTGGTCGAGATCATGGGCCGCCACTGTGGCGATCTGGCCATGTCCGCCGCCGTTGCCGGTGGTGCCGAATATGTGATCGTGCCGGAAGTAGCCTTCGACAAAGAGAAGCTGCTCAAGCAGATCAAGGAAGGCGAAGCCAAGGGCAAGAAGCACGCCATCATCACCATCTGTGAGCACGTTACCGACGTGAATGCGCTGGCCAAGGACATCGAAGCCCTGACCGGTCGTGAAACCCGCGCAACCATCCTGGGTCATATCCAGCGTGGCGGTGCCCCGACTGCTCGTGACCGCATCATGTCCAGCCGTATGGGTGCTTACGCCGTTGAGCAGCTGCTGGCTGGTCACGGTGGTCGCTGCGTCGGTATCCAGCGCAACGAGCTGGTACACCACGACATCATCGACTGCATCGAGAACATGAAGCGTCCGTTCGATCAGGAGTTGTACAACCTCTCCACCACCCTGTTCTAAGCCACGCGGCTTTTAACCGGCTGTTGATGACAAAAACCCTCCATCGGAGGGTTTTTTATATCTTACAAAAACGTGGGCATCGGCACGCTGTGTGGCCCTCACCATACGGGTTGCCTGATTCCCAACCCTTGCGCCATCTGACTGATCACTAGCCTTCCTCTGCTCACAGCAACCGGCTTCACTACGAACAGAGTTCCGGTATCGTCGTGGATGTGTTTTATTACTGCGAACCGGATTGCGTTGACCTGTGCTCTGTCGACCCTGAAACGAGCTTGTTCAGCCTCCTCGTCATACGCCGCTTTTTATATCTCAATCTTGTAGAAGGGATTCAGATATCTTCCCCAACCATGCTCCGGCGCAGTTCTCGTATTGCACTCACATGACTCACTCAGGTGCATCGCCCACGCAGATCGCTGCTCGCGCCCAGCCCAGCCCAGCCCAGCCCAGCCCAGCCCAGCCCAGCCAGAGAATACGCCTCTGGCCTATTGCGCACCTCACTCTTGCTGCGGCCATGTCTATTCCGAGGCCAACGGGGAAATTGGCGGTGATAAAACAGCCAGCTGCTACTCTGTATCCCCCCGATGCACGGCTCTCATCCCTATGAACCCAATGTATTGTGTATAAATGCGGAGACTCCGGACTGATAAAGTGATGGTGCGACAAGGGCTGGCGACCAGATTGTCTCCATAGACTTATTTTGGATGGGCTATCTACGTCAGGTATCGTCAAATCATTACCTCGTACACTTTTCATGGCCTTAATGACGCCATTACGAGGGTGAAAACTTATAAAACCCCATTGAAGCCCCATGCAAAACCCATTACCAAGCCAACCAGCAGCTCACCAACCAATTGAATTTAAATGAAATAATCATAAGGACAGCGTCTTGAATGCCTCCCCTGCCAGATAAGGTGATAAAATAAGCTCAATATGACAAAAATAGACATCTCAACCAACCACGCACACAAAGAAGCTATTTTATCAATTTACACCTTGTTTTACCCCCTTGTTATGGTATCTTGACTACATCAACCAACAACTTAGGGAGAGAAAAATGAAAGAGTTTGTCGTTACTGCCGTTTTCACGGTGTTTTTCACCCTGGTTGCTGTCTCTCTGCCCTCACTGTCACAGTTCTGAGCCGGATAGAGAGGCATCAATCCGGACCGACCCTCTTTGCCATGTCTGTTTAATCGCCACCAACTGGCGCTTTTCAGTGACAATGCCGAGATGGTCAACATAGATATGATTTCATCACGTTGACGCTGTTTCTTTCGCCACAAGGGTGTAACCAGGATGGTTTAACCATATGGCCTGATGGAGTAGAACCAGCAGCAAATCATATCCGAGGGGAGCGAGGCTCCCCTTTTTGTTACCTGTCTTTGACAACCCCATTGCCCCGGCGGCCACACAGGCAGCCATCCGTCACAAGGCCCATGCCCACGACTGATGTTTTCCCCTCCTGTACTCTCCATTCAACACAGCTACATCCGTTAGCAATCTCTTGAGCACACCTTTGCTCTGATACTTGTCCGGCAGATATAAAAAAGCCCCCGCCATCATGGCAGGGGCTCGCGTTACGCAGTGTCAGCTTAAGGCTGTTATATCTCAGCCCAGCTCAAAGCAGTTATGCCTTGTTCCAGCGCTCTGGGTCATATTCCGGGCTGAAGCGGTCAACAATGACAGCACAGGCCGCATCGCCGGTGATATTGAGGGAGGTGCGGATCATGTCGAACAGACGGTCCAGCGCGAACAGCAGCGGCAACCCTTCGATGGGGATCCCGGCCGCCAGCAGCACGGCAACCACCAGGAAGCTTGGGCCCGGCACACCGGCCTGACCGATCGCCCCCAGAGTGGAGGTCACAATGATGGCCGCCCAGGCACCGACGCTCAGATCGATGTTGTAAACCTGCGCGAAGAAGATGGCGACCAGACCGTAATAGATGGCGTTGCCGCTCATATTGATGGTGGCACCCAACGGCAACACGAAGGAGGCGGTCGCGTTGGTCACTTTCAGATCATGCTCGCAGGTCTCCATATTGACCGGCAGGGTCGCCATGGAAGAGGCGGTGGAGAAGGCCACGATCTGCGGCTTCTTCATGGCAGAGAGGTACTTCATCACCGGCGTGTTGGAGAACATCATCACCAGCAGCGGATAGACCACAAAGCCGAAGATAAGGATGGCAGCCACATAGACCACGAACAGCTTGAGTACCAGGGTCAGCACATCGAAGCCATAGGTACCGATGGCCTCAGCCATCAGACCGAACACCCCGAGCGGCGCGATGATCATCACCTTGTTGATCATCCAGACGAAGGCATCCACCAGGGTATTGAGCCCATCGACCAGTGGCTTGGCCCGCTCGCGCGGCTGTTTGGCCAGCGCAATGCCGAGGAACATGCAGAACACCAGGATCTGCAGGATGTTCGCTTCGTTGAGGGAGTTGAAGACGTTGGTGGGGATCATGCCAAGCAAGGTGGCGACTGCATCCGGCAACGCCCCTTTATCGGCATAGTCACCGCCAAACATGGAGGCAACGGAAGCGAAATCGACCCCGACACCCGGTTTGAAGATCTGCCCCATCACCAGTGCCAGCAACACGGCCAACGCTGAGGTCACGAGGAAGAAGGCCAGCGTAGCCGCACCGATCTTGCCCGCAGCGGGGCTGGCGCCCAGATTGGCGGCGCCGGAGAGGATGGCTACCGCCACCAGCGGGATCACCAGCATCTTGATCAGCTGGATAAACAGGGTACCGAGCGGTGCAAACACGATGGCTTGTTCACCCATGAACGCGCCGACCACTGCGCCCAGTACCATGGCGACCACAACCTGGAAGCCGATGTTTTTAATGAGTCCTTTAGTTAACACAATATGTTCCTTTATGTAGCAAAATTCACACTTTTCCCAGTGCAATTAACCAAACAGGGGAATGAGCGGCTGCCCATTCCCCTGTTTGCGCGTGTTATCTCACATTTAATTGCTGTTTTAAATCAGCAAATCATTAACCTTGGCTATTAATAAGTTTGCGAAAAAGTGAAGATTCAAAGCGGCCTCGGCGATTTTTACCTCATCCCCCATGACAACTGGCAAAAGATTGTGCTAGTTTGGCTGCACAAACGTACACACAGGGATGTAAAGATGCTGAAAGTTAACGAGTATTTCGACGGAAATGTAAAATCCATCGGTTTCGAACAAAAAGGCGAGAAATCAACCGTCGGGGTGATGAACGCCGGTGACTACCTGTTCAACACTGCCGCCCCCGAACGGATGACAGTGATCAAGGGCGCCCTCACCATCCAGCTGGCTGATGAAGATGAGTGGCACACCTACAGCCAGGGTGAATCCTTCCTGGTGGCCGGTCACTCCTCCTTCAAACTGGAAGTGAAAACCCCCACCGCCTACCTGTGCGAATTTCTCGACTGATCAGGCCGGTTGAAGGGGAGCCCCCCCTTCAACCTTATTGGCCCCCCCAGCCCCATTATCTGTGTCCATGTCACAGCACCGCACATCCCCGCTTTTCATCCATGGCAAAAATCCTAGAATAAACAGACATAAACCATCACCGGAGTGGTGTCATGATCAGTGTGTTTGACCTTTTCTCTATCGGTATCGGCCCCTCCTCTTCCCATACAGTCGGTCCTATGCGCGCCTCTTATGCTTTTGTGCAGCAGCTCAAGCTCCATGGCCATCTGCCTCATACTGCGCGAGTCGAAGTGGAGTGTTACGGCTCGCTGGGACAGACCGGCAAGGGACACGGTACCGGCAAGGCGATCATTCTGGGGCTGTCGGGCTTTGAACCGGAATCTGTCGATATCGATGCCATCCCCGCCATTCTGGCACACGTGGAAAAGGAGCAGAGCCTACAGTTGGCTGGCGAACAGCCAAGCTATTTTCCCCGCATCGGTGCCATCATCTTCAACCGCCGCAAAACCCTGCCGGCCCACACCAACGGCATGACTCTGCGGGCCTTTGATAAAGAGGAAAACCTGCGCTTCAGCCAGACCTACTACTCCATCGGGGGCGGCTTCATCATTGAAGAGAGCCACTTTGCTACCGCCAAGGAGGAGGCCGCCAAGTCCGATGCCGAACACCCTGTCCCCTATCCGTTCGACAGCGGCGCCCAACTGCTGGCCCACTGTCAGGAGAGCGGCCTCTCCATCTCGGGGCTGATCCTGGCCAATGAGCGGGTCTTTCGCAGCGATGAGCAGATAAAAGCGGGGCTGCGCAAGATCTGGCAGGCGATGCAAGGCTGCGTCGATCGTGGCTGCAAGAGCGAAGGGGTGCTGCCGGGCGGCCTCAAGGTTCGGCGCCGCGCCCCGGGGCTGTTCCGCCAGTTAAGCTGCGAGACCAACTTCAACAAGGATCCGCTGATGGTGATGGAGTGGGTCGATCTCTTTGCGCTGGCGGTCAATGAAGAGAACGCCGCCGGTGGCCGGGTGGTCACCGCCCCCACCAATGGCGCTGCGGGCATCATCCCCGCCGTGCTGCACTACTACGATCGCTTCGTGCACAAGGTGGATGACGAGACGCTGATCCGCTACTTCCTCACCGCGGCTGCCATCGGCATCTTATATAAGAAGAATGCCTCCCTGTCGGGAGCGGAAGTGGGCTGTCAAGGTGAGGTTGGCGTGGCCTGCTCCATGGCGGCCGGCGCGCTGACCGAACTCTTGGGTGGCAGCCCGGCCATGGTGGAAAACGCCGCCGAGATCGGCATGGAGCACAACCTCGGGCTCACCTGCGATCCTATTGGCGGGCTGGTACAGGTGCCCTGCATCGAGCGCAACGCCATGGGCGCAGTGAAAGCGATCAATGCAGCTCGTCTCGCCCTGCGCGGCACCGGCGAGCACAAGGTGTCGCTGGACAAGGTGATCAAGACCATGTGGGAGACCGGCAACGACATGAAGACCAAATACAAGGAGACGGCCCGTGGTGGCCTCGCCGTTAACATTACCGAATGTTAAAAAACGGAAAGTGAATCCATTTGGTTCCGAAATGCCCGGCATCGCCGGGTATTTTTATGGGCAAACGCTTAACAAAATGGATAAGCACAAAAATAAATTTTATACTCGCGCCTCAGATTCAACAAAAATAGATCTATTTCAACTTTTTTTAGGTCTGGAGCCGTTACACTACGGTTATCTGGTTCTGTGACCTGCGCTGACAAGCGCGTTCCATGGATCTCCCAAATTTCTGTGAGTGGGCATGCCGCCCCCTTCTACCCTGAGGTAATAGTGACATGATCAGCGTTTTTGATATCTTCAAAATCGGTGTAGGCCCCTCTTCTTCCCACACTGTTGGCCCGATGAAAGCGGCCAAGCAGTTTGTTGACGAGCTGCGCGCGGGCGGCAAGATCCGCGATGTAACCCGGATCAATGTCGATGTCTACGGCTCCCTCTCCTGGACTGGCAAAGGCCACCATACCGACACTGCCATCATCATGGGCCTGGCTGGCAACCTGCCGGAAAATGTCGATATCGATGCCATCCCCGAGTTTATCTCCCGTGTTGAGCAGACCGAGCGCCTGCCGATCGGCCTGCACTGCCACACCGTCAGCTTCCCGCGCGACGCCATGGTATTCCACGACGAAGCCCTGCCGCTGCACGAAAACGGCATGAAGCTGACTGCCCTGATCGAAGATGAAGTGGTCTACAGCAAGACCTATTACTCCATCGGTGGTGGCTTTATCGTTGACGAAGAGAACTTCGGCAAGGCTGACAGCGGCGACATGTCCGTACGCTATCCGTTCAAGAGCGCCGCTGAGCTGGTTGCCCATTGCAGCCAGACCGGTCTCTCCATCTCTGCCCTGATGATGGAAAACGAGAAGTGCTTCAACACTCCGGAAGAGATCTACAAGAAGTTCGGCAAGATCTGGAACACCATGCGCGAAGGTATCGAGCGCGGCTGCCGTACCGAAGGCGTTCTCTCCGGCCCGCTGCGCGTACCCCGTCGTGCCGCGCCGCTCTACCGTCAGCTCAACACCAACGAGAACCTCTCGAGCGATCCGATGAACATCGTTGACTGGGTCAACATGTTCGCTCTGGCCGTGAGTGAAGAGAACGCTGCCGGTGGCCGCGTGGTCACTGCCCCGACCAACGGCGCTGCCGGTATCATCCCGGCCGTACTGGCTTACTACGACAAGTTCATCCAGCCGGTTGGCCGCGACGAGTACACCCGCTTCTATCTGGCTGCCGGTGCCGTCGGCATCCTCTACAAAATGAACGCCTCCATCTCCGGCGCCGAAGTGGGCTGTCAGGGTGAAGTGGGTGTCTCCTGCTCCATGGCCGCTGCCGGTCTGACCGAGCTGATGGGCGGTAGCCCGGAGCACGTTTGCGAAGCCGCTGAAATCGGTATGGAACACAACCTGGGTCTGACCTGTGATCCGGTTGCCGGTCAGGTACAGGTGCCTTGCATCGAGCGTAACGCCATCGCCGCCATGAAGGCAGTCAACGCCTCCCGTATGGCCCTGCGTCGTACCTCCAAGCCGCGCGTCTCCCTGGACAAGGTGATCGAGACCATGTACATCACCGGCAAGGATATGGACTCCAAGTACCGTGAAACCTCCCGTGGCGGTCTGGCCATCAAGGTGATGCAGGTTGCCTGCGAATAAATAAGGGTTGCGACCCTCATCTGAACAAAGGCGGGATATCCCGCCTTTTTTATTGCCCGAATGGGATGCTGAGCACTTATACCGGCATACCGACCATTTCACTGTTGGGCGTCGCTGATATACCCTGCTACGCCACCGCAATGCGGATTGCCTTGTCTGCATACCTCTCTAATTACATGCCTTGATTAACTCTTCTCAATGCATTGAGAGAGACATTACGCCCCGACATGAAACCTTTACCTGCTATCTTGCCCCAGCCACGCTTTCACACCTAATCGATATCGAGATGCTCCCTCATCTCAATATCCCCCTTTGGTCATACCCTTGTTTGGCAAGACGTGGTTACCGCTCACCCTGCGGATTATCACGCCGCCACATTGATTGCCTCCTATGTGGCACTTTCGTGATCAGGGCAAACAATCAAGCACACAAACAGAGGGTTAGCTCATCATTTTAGCCACAGCGCATCGCACAAACTGGTTTTAGCACAGTTATCACCGCCCTCTTTACGCCCTATTTGATGTAAAACGCATCGGGCAGTGGAGGCCAAAAAGCGCCCAAGGAAGAGGCTGAAAATAATCGATGAATGAGCCAATAGTCGTTGAAATGGAGGATATGAGTACGCGCTACTCGCTATTTTTGTGAGCGCCAGCAAAGGTTGAGGATATGGTGTTGGGAGCAGATTGACTTTCTATTTAAACAGCGAAAAGTGAATATCACCAAAGGGAGGGTTTAATTTGGCCAGATCCTGTCACGGGATTATCGCAAGCTACCTCTTCGGGGCCGAAATGCGTCATGCAGAGTCACAAAGAATTAGCCCCGCTTGGCAGAACGCACAACGGGGCTGGATATTCAGGCTGGTTTTTTCAGGCTGGCCTTGTGTTGCTCCAGCAAATTCTCGGGGGGCGGCGGCACCTGCAGGTAGAAGCCCTGAGTCGTCAGCGCCTCCATTACCTTGCCAACATCGGCCATTCCCAAGGGCTTAGCGGGGTCCAGTTTGGTCATCAATACCAGTTCTGGGCGGCCAAACACCCCCATCAAGGGCGCGGGGACGCGGGAAAAATCCTCTCTTCTCTCAACAAAAAGGTAGGTCTCGGCTTTTTTGCGACTTTTATAGACTGCACACAACATGGAAATTGATATAATCCGACGAGTTTATTGCCTCTGATGGGGGCAAACTATAACATCAGGAATTGAATAACAATAACGGATTAGCATCTCTGCCTCGGGGAAGATTCATGGTTGAGCGCGATAACGAATTGAAAGGGACCACCTTCACTATTTCTGTGTTGCATATCAGCGATGGCGAGCCTGAGCGGATACGTCAGTTGTTGGCCGAAAAAGTGGCCCAGGCACCCTACTTTTTTAATTGTGCGCCGCTGGTGATCAATGTTTCCCGACTGGAACATATTCCCGATTTCGAACAGCTCAAGGAGCTGGTGGAGTCCGAAGAGTTTGTGCTGGTTGGCATCACGGGGGCGCGCAGTGAAGAGATGAAGACGGCCGCCAAGGCGGTGGGACTGGCAGTGATGGCCTCGGGCAAGAGTCGCAAGAGCGAACCGGAACCCGAGCCTGCCCCCGCGCCAGCCGCCCCTGAGGTGGTTCCCGAGCCCGAACCCGCCCCCTTGATCCCGAGCAAGGTACATGTGGGACCGGTTCGTTCCGGCCAGCAGATTTATGCCGCCGGTACCTCGTTGGTGGTGCTGGGGTCCGTCAGTCCAGGAGCCGAAGTGCTCGCCGACGACAGCATTCATATTTATGGCACCCTGCGTGGCAGAGCCATTGCCGGTGCCCGGGGAAACACCCAGGCCCGGATCTATTGCCAGCAATTACAGGCCGAGCTGCTCTCCATCGCGGGCACATTCCAGCTGAGCGATGCATTGCCGGCAGGCCTGATCCAGCAACCGGTACACGTCCGGCTGGACAATGAACAACTCCGAATAGACCGTATCAAATAGAGTTACAAGGAAGCGAGAATGGCGCGAATCATAGTCGTTACATCGGGTAAAGGTGGCGTTGGCAAGACCACAACCAGTGCGGCCCTGAGCACCGGCTTAGCCCAGCGTGGTCACAAGACAGTGGTCATTGACTTTGACATCGGTCTGAGAAACCTGGATCTCATCATGGGCTGCGAGCGGCGCGTGGTGTATGACTTCGTCAACGTCATCAATGGGGAAGCAAACCTCAATCAGGCGCTGATCAAGGACAAACGCTCGGAAAATCTGTTTATCCTGCCCGCCTCCCAGACCCGGGACAAAGATGCCCTCACCCGTGAGGGGGTCGAGAAGATCCTGGATCAACTGGCGGAGATGAAGTTCGATTACATCGTCTGCGACTCCCCGGCGGGGATCGAGGCGGGCGCACTGATGGCGCTCTATTTTGCCGATGAAGCGATCGTCACCACCAACCCGGAAGTCTCTTCCGTGCGTGACTCCGACCGCATCCTTGGCATCCTGGCCTCCAAGTCTCGCCGCGCCGAGCGTGGCGAAGACCCCATCAAGGAGCACCTGCTGCTGACCCGCTACTGCCCGACCCGCGTCAACCGCGGCGACATGCTGAGCGTGCAGGATGTGCAGGAGATCCTGGCCATCCCGCTGCTCGGGGTGATCCCGGAGTCCCAGGCGGTGCTGCGCGCCTCCAACTCCGGCGAACCGGTCATCCTGGACAAGGAGTCCGATGCCGGTCAGGCCTACGAAGATGCGGTGTCCCGCCTGCTGGGCGATGCCAAGGAATTTCGTTTTCTGGAAGAAGAGAAGAAGGGCTTCTTTAGCCGACTGTTCGGGAGTTAAACATGTCATTATTGGATTATTTTCGTTCCAACAAGAAACAGAACACCGCACAACTGGCCAAAGAGCGGTTGCAGATCATCGTTGCTCACGAGCGTTCATCCAGAGGGGGGCCGGATTACCTGCCCCAGCTCAAGCAGGATATCCTCGATGTGATCCGTAAATACGTCAACATTGATCCGGAGAAGATAACCGTTCAACTGGATCAGAAGAGTGATGAGCTGTCAGTGCTGGAGCTCAACATCACCTTCGCCGATGACAACAAGAAGGGATGAGCTGACGCCCTATGCGTGACCCCTTCCCCCAATGAAACCGGATCCCCTGGCAGGATCCGGTTTTTTATTGGCACAAAAACAGGTCACAGCGGCTCGCCTCATCTCGCCAAGGGGTCTGCCGACCGCTAGAATAGCGCCGCCCCGCAGGCAGTGATCTGCGCTGGCACCTTTTTCTCTTTTCTGGAACAGACCGCTTATGTCTATGAATGACGAAATGCACAGCGTCGAGGAACTGCTCGATACCGCCCTCGAACTCTTTATGGAGCTGGCCTCTGACAACCTGCCGGGGCAGGAGATCGCCCGTTTCAATCAGGAGTTCAACGACCGCGGCCTGCTGGCCGAAACCGACCCGGCCGATGACTGGGAAGCGGACGTGGGTTTTGCGGTGAGCGACACCGACTATGCCGAGATCTGGGTTGGCCTTGGCAATGAAGAACAAGAGTATGAGCATCTGTTTGCCCGCATGCTGCTCTCCCGCCGTGTTGACGAGAAGTTCTGCCACATCGAATGGCTGCCCCAATAATTCCGGATCCCGATGATCCCAGCCACTATCAGTGGGAGTCTAGCCCTGACGCCGTGGCCCCCGTACGCCCATCTGCATCCCTTGGGCGCCGGGTGTTGAGGTGGGCAGGCAAGATCGCGCTGGCCGGGCTGCTCTGCTCGGTCGGCTCGGTCGCCTTGCTGCGCTTTATCGATCCGCCGATGTGGAGCTGGCGTATCGAGCGGGCCCTCTTTCCGCCCGCCAAGATCACCCAGGTGCGCCATCAATGGGTAGATCTGGAGTCCATCTCCAAGGAGCTGCAACTGGCGGTGATCGCCGCCGAGGATCAGCGCTTTGCCGATCACAACGGCTTTGACATGGATGCCATCAACGCGGCCCTCAAGCACAACCAGCACAGCGAACGGGTGCGCGGCGCCAGCACCCTCAGTCAGCAGACCGCCAAGAACCTCTTTATGTGGAGTGATCGCAGCTTCCTGCGCAAGGGGCTGGAGGCCTGGTTTACCCTGCTGATGGAGCTGGGTTGGGACAAGGCCCGTATTCTCGAGGTCTATCTCAATATCGTGGAGTTCGGCCCCGGCATCTATGGCGCCGAAGCCGCTGCCCGCACCTACTTTGGCAAACCGGCCAGCCGCTTGACCCGCTACGAGTCATCCCTGCTGGCTGCTGCCCTGCCCAATCCGTGGCGCTATCGGGTCAAGCCCCCTTCACCCTATGTGCAGAAGCGCTCGGTCTGGATCCGCCGCCAGATGGGACAACTGGGCCAGATCACCCTCAATCGGGTGCATCAGGCCGACTGATCCTCAGGGCTCATCGGGTTTCTCCGGTGGGCCCAGATGGCCGCCCACCGTTTCGCGGTGAAGCGGCAGATAGTGCCACCACCAGGCCTCGCGCCGTCGCTTGATCTGTTGCCGCCGTCCCCGCTGCTTCATCCCCTTACTCCCTGCCAGCTGATCCGCGCCTTAACCATACTCCCCCAACGGCAACTTGGACAGGCCAGCCACGCCCGGCGCACTGGTCTGGCCGCCACAGCCAATAATTGTTACAGTAACGAACCTCGATGTATCTGGAGTGATTTCATGGAACAGCGTACCCCGGATCAGCTGGTCGAATGGGCCTATGATCAGTTTCTTGAGCAGGCCGCCGATATGCTGGCCCCCGAACAAATAGTCGACATCACCCTGGAGTTTGAGCAGCGTGGCGCCGTGGAGGCGACCCTGCCCAATGCCGACTGGTCGACCGAGCTGGGTGAACCGGTCGATATGGAGCGCTGGGTCGAAGTGTGGGTCGGTTTGCTGGATCATCAGGATGAGTTTGAGGTGATCTTCGCCACCTTCCTGCTGCCCCGTCTGCTGACCGAAGATCAAGTGCATGTGCGCTGGCATCGCCAGCAGCAGGCATAAAAAAGGCGCCATCGGCGCCTTTCTTGTTTCTATTTTCACTTAATTCAGTTTTCTGCTAATCCTGCGCCGCGATGGCCTTGGCCAGACAGCGGCGGCACCAGCAAGCGCTGGCCTCCTGCATCGGCAGTACCGGCAACTGGCTGCACCAGCACTGCGCAATGGTCTGACCGGCAGAGACGGCGCAATAGGCCGGTTCGCCACAACCCGGACAGAGGTGAGTACTTTTCGAGCCATTCAGCTCGGCCATCACCGCCAGCTGGGCCTTGCTATCCATCGCCGACCAGTGGCCGATCTCGCTCAGGGTGCGGCCACAACCAAGGCAAAGCCCGTCTTTCGCCTTGCAGAGGCCAACACAGGGGCTCGGCATCTTATTCGCTATCCTGCGCCTGCTCACCTGCTTGTACCTGCGCGGCACCGGCGTCGGTCAGGGTAATGGCGTTATCTTCGATGACAATCTTGCCCTGCTTGTAGAGGCCGCCGATCGCCTTCTTGAAGGTGCCCTTGCTCATGCTGAACAGCTTGTAGATGAGCTCGGGTTCGCTCTTGTCACCCACCGCCAGACTGCCGCCCTGCTTTTTCATCCGGCTCAGAATGCGCTCACCGGCATCATCGACCCGCGCCAGACCCGGCTTTTGCAGGGTCAGATCGAGCTTGCCATCTTCGCGCACCTGCTTGACCCAGGCGGTTTGCGGCCGACCGGTCATCACTCGGCCAAACACTTCGTTCTTGAACAGCATGCCGGGATACTGACCGTTGACGATCACCTTGATACCTAGAGGAGAATGCTCCCCCGGCAGCGCGGTCACTTCGTCACCGACCTTGAAGTTGCTGCCGGCCGGTGTCAGGAAACGCTCGATGCGGCTGGTGCCGACCATGCGTCCTTCGTTATCCAGTTGCAGACGCACCAGATAGACGTGGCCCACCTGCATCGGCTTGTTCTGCTCGCGGCTGGGCACAAACAGATCCTTTTTCATGCCCCAGTCGAGGAAAGCACCAATCTTGTTGGCATTGACCACTTTCAGACCGGCAAATTCGTCCACCATGGCAAACGGCTTGTCGGTGGTGATCACCGGCTCGCAATCGGCATCCAGATAGAGGAAGACCTGCACGCTATCCCCCTCTTTCACCCCTTCCGGCAGTTGACGCTTGGGCAGCAGCAGTTCACCGTACTCATCGGCCGCAAGCCAGGCGCCGCGATCTTCGAGTTCAACAACGGTGAGGGTGTTCATCTTGCCAATCTGTATCATGGTGCTCTCTTTTCTCATTACCCGGATGGGCCAATTGATCATGGCCCCTATGGGCGCGCATGTTACCTCAAGAGCGGTGATCCGGCCTAGTCCCCAAGCCACCACTGGCCGCCATTTCGCCCTTATCTTATCCGCCAATGGTGATTAAATCGCCAAACAGGCGGCCATTTGCTGCAAATAACCCCACTTTTAGGTAGACTTCGCGGCTGTTCAAATCCAGAGGAACTGTCGATGAACCCATCCACTCGTACCCGCCATCTTAATCAATGGATCCAGAGCCACAGCCAGCAAGACATGACCTACCCGGCCCTGCACGGTTTTCTCTGTGCCCGTCTGGTAGGGCCAGAGACCCCTGACTGGCAACGCCCGCTGGCTGGATTGCTGGAACAGGATGCCGAGTTGGATGAAAAAAGCGCAGAAGCCCTCAACCATCTGATCGCCGAGCTGGAAGCCCAGGCCGACGACGCCCAGCTGGCACTGCCGAGCCAATGCCGCCTGCCCAGCGATAACCCGGAGCAGGTGTTCGAGCAGAGCCATCCCCTCGGTCAGTGGTGCTACGGTTTCAGCCAGGGCTTTGCCACCTGGCCCAAGCCGAAGGATTTGAACGACCCGACCACCCAGTACCGCTTCAGTCTGGCCGCCGAGCTGAGCCTGTTTCGCGACAAGCAGATGGCCCAGATGCTCTATAGCGCCGCCGCCAGCGAACTCCCCTTTGTCGAGTTCTGCAAACGACAGCGCCAGAATATGAAAACCGCCCTCAACCAGTTGCTCAACCTCGACCAGTATCAGGCAGCTCCCAGCGCTGATGTCTCCCTCAATGGCGAACAGGCCCAACAGTGGCAGACCTGGTTCGAACTGGCCGACAGCTGCCGCGATCATCAGGCCCGCCTCGGCTGGTTCGAGAAGATCATCGCCGATGCCACTCCGCTCTTTGATGAAGCCTTTTGGCAGCAAATCGCTGGCCACGGCTGGAGTGCCCCCGAACTGCGCCCCCTGCTGGCCGCCAGAGCCGGGCGCGCCGACTGCCTGTTGCGGCTTGGCAAGCTGGGTGAAGCCAAAGCGGAGTATCTGGATCTGCTGACGATCTGCGTGGCCGATGAGCTGGGTTGCCGCTACAACCTCTCCACTCTCTATGCACTGCAAGGGGATTGGCAGGCGCTGGCCGCCCTGCTGGTGCGCTTTGATGAAGCTTCCAGCTGGTTGCTATACAACAAGGCGCTGATGGTCTTTGCCACCGAGGGTGCCGAGGCAGCCAAGCCCCATCTGCTGGTCGCCATCGAGGCCAACCCGCACATTCCTGCCTGCCTGCTGGGTCAGCGCAAGCTGCCCAAACAGGAGCCGCAAAGCTGGCAAGCGGGCAGCCGTGACGAGGCGGCGCTCTACGCCATCCACACTCGCGAGGCTTGGCTCAAGCAGAACGCCCTCATCTGGTTGCGTAAAGGCTGAACAGCGTTGGCTTAAAATCCCGTCGGTCAGACCCGGTTTTTCCTTGAGGGCGTGCGCCACCGCACATTTCATCGCAACCGGGTCAGACAAATCAGCTTGAGTTTCGTATCATCAATGTCAAAGTATCAAAAGAAACTGCATCTGATGCAGCCGTCACAGCAGGGTGTAATATGTCAAAAATCATAGCGTTACTCGCTCACTACCCGCCCTATCAGTTGGTACATGCCGCCGAGATGCTACGGGATACCTTCGAACAGTTTTATGAACAGCGTTACCAGCTGACCGTGCCGCAATGGCGCCTGATGATGGTGCTCGGCCCCAACTACCCCATCAGCCAGAAAGAGCTGGTCGAGGCGAGCGGCATGGACAAGGTGCGCATCTCCCGCGAGATCCGCCGTCTGGTCGAAAAAGGGATCATCTTCACCGAGAGCAGCGAGCAGGACAAACGCATCAGCCTGGTCTCCCTCACCAATGCCGGCCAGGCACTCTTCCTGCAGCTCAAGAGCGAAGCTGGCAGCTGGCAACATACCCTGACCGACTATCTGCCTAGCGAATCCCGCGAGGCGATCCGCCAGCATCTGCACAGCGTCAGCGCCGCCATCGAGCAGCTGCAATCACTGGATCGGGAGAAATAATCATGGATTTGAAAAAGTTCGCCACCATGGATATCAACATGCTGTTGAGCGTCGTCAATATGCAGCTGCGTGATCACTATGACGACCTGGATGATCTCTGCAAGGCGCAGGAGATCGATCAAGCAGCACTGGAAGCGCGGCTCGCCAGCGGCGATTTTCACTACCAGCCGGCGCAGAAACAGTTCAGATAAAGAGAGCTAGCGGGATCGGGATCACAGCGCCAGTGATGGCGCTGGCTCTGCGGTAAAAACCTGATATGGTCTGAAGAGCCCCAACAGGGTGATGCACGGATACATCACCCTGTCACAAGAGGGCATTAAAATCGTTTCAGGTGAGCAAACCAAGGATGACCCCATGATACTGATGACCCGACAGAGCCTGTTGATCACGCTCTGTACCCTGTTGATGATCAGCCTCTTCACGCCCCACTTGCCGCAAAGTACCGAACAGTGGCTAACCACCCTCCTGCTTGGCCTGCTGGTCGCGGTGGCACTGCTGCTGGTGCGCGGTTGTCGCCGCTTTATGATGGAGTAGTGACTCCGCCAGAGCGTCTATACCGACCGCTTGCCGCGATACTCTCTGTAGCAGCAACGCCTGTCACAATCATATCGAGCCAAAAAACAAACGCAGCCTGATGGCTGCGTTCTTGTATCTGGTGGGGCAACCCCTTGAAGAGATAACCCCTGACGGGATAGAGAGCCCTTATAAAAGAGAGCCCTTAGATAGCCAGAGCCTCAAGCTGCGCTTTGGCCGCTTCCATCCCCTTGCTCTGGGCATCCGGGCCCATCCCCATCCCTTCGGCGTAGATGAAATCCACCTCTTTGATACCGATGAAACCGAGCACGGTACGCATGTAGGGAGTGACCAGATCGGTGGCGCTGCCGACGTGCATGCCGCCGCGGGGGCTGATCACCAGCGCACGGGTATTTTCAACCATACCCACCGGACCGGTCTCGGTGTAGCGGAAGGTGACGCCAGCACGAGCCACCAGATCGATCCAGTTTTTCAGCTGGGTCGGGATGTTGAAGTTGTACATGGGGGCCGCAATCACCACCAAGTCGCTCGCTTTCAGTTCGGCGATCAGCTCGTCGGACTGGGCGATCACCGCCAGTTGACGCTCATTGAGGTTATCACCACCACGCAGGCCGGAGGCCAGCTCGCCATCCAGCACCGGCAGGTTGAGGGCCGCCAGATCACGCACGGTGACGGCATCATCCTGATGATCAGCCAGGAAGCCGTCGATCAGGGCGTTGGATTGGGAATATTGACCCAGGATGCTGGATTTGAGTACGAGGATATTGGCCATGGTGAAACTCCATTTGGTTGTCGGTTGAACAGCCTTGCTGTCGATGGAGGTCACTCTAAACATTGTGCTTATTTGCTGATAGCGAAAATAGATGCTCAACTTGTTCAAATTTTTTGATGCAAGGCCACTTCCTCGCCAGCCAACCCTGCGGCCGCGCTTCCACCCTTGGCAGAACAAACGATTGCCGTTATGATCCGCCGCACTTTTTTCCAGCGACCCGGATCCCATGATACCCTCGCGCAGGCACTCTCCTTTGGCCGGTGCAGTCTGGATGATGGTGGCAGGACTCTGCTTCGCCGCCGTCAACAGCCTGAGCCAGTATGTCAGCTTCAAGCTTGGCCTCCCATCGACTCAGGTCGCCTTCCATCAATACCTGATCGCCCTGATCTGCCTGCTGCCCTGGCTGGTTCGTCATGGCTTGCGCCAATCCCTGATGACCAATCAGTTCCGGTTGCACCTGTTGCGGGTATTGCTGGCAGTGATCGGCATCCAGCTCTGGCTCTGGGCACTGGCGTACCCCGTCCCCATCTGGCAGGGGATCGCCCTGCTGATGACCTCACCGCTGTTTGCCACCCTGGGCTCCGCCCTGCTGCTCAAGGAGCAGGTGAGCCGCACCCGCATTCTGGCCACCCTGGCGGGCTTTGCCGGCGCCATGCTGATCCTCGCCCCCTGGACTGACGAGTTCAACTGGGCCTCCCTGCTGCCGGTGGCGGCGGCGCTGTTCTGGGCCGGCTACTCCCTGATGGTGCGCTATCAGGCGGCCAACGAATCATCCCACACCATTGTGGTCTATCTGCTTATCTTTAGTACCCCGTTCAACATCATGCTGGCCCTGCCGGAGTGGCAGTGGCCAAGCGAGAGCCAGTGGCTGCTGGTAGCCGCCTCCGGCGTGCTGACGGCACTGGCCCAAATGTCCATCGCTCGCGCTTACAGCGTGGCAGAGGCCTCCTTCGTGCAGCCTTTCGATTTTGCCAAGCTGCCGATGAACGTGCTGGCGGGCTGGCTGGTATTTGGCTGGGCGCCCCCCGGCCGTCTGTGGCTTGGCGCCGCCATCATCATTGGCGCCATTACCTTGCTGACCCATCTGGAGCAGCGCGCTCACAAACCCGTTTCCTGAGGTACGCCATGCGTGCCTCTTTTTTTGTCCGCTATTCGTGCGATAGCGATCATCAACAATGACCATCGACATCAGGAGAGATCGTATGTTTGGAACCGCAACCCGCCCCGGCGCCACCCGTGCCCTGCTGCTGGGCTCCGGCGAACTTGGCAAAGAGGTCGCCATCGAGTTGCAACGGTTCGGGATCGAAGTGATCGCCGCCGACCGCTATGCCAACGCCCCCGCCATGCAGGTGGCCCACGCAGCCCACGTGCTGGACATGCTCGATGGCAACGCCCTGCGTGCCCTGGTTGCCGAGGTTAAACCCGACCTCATCATCCCCGAGATTGAAGCGATTGCCACTGATACCCTGGCTGCCCTTGAGCAAGAAGGGGTCAAGGTAGTGCCCAACGCCTGCGCTACCCAACTCACCATGAACCGGGAAGGGATCCGCCGCCTCGCCGCCGAGACCCTGGGTCTGCCCACCTCACCCTATCGTTTTGCCCAAAGCAAAGAGGAGTTTGTCGCCGCCGTCGAGGCTATCGGCCTGCCCTGCGTGGTGAAACCTGTGATGAGTTCGTCCGGCAAGGGGCAGAGTGTACTGCGCGATCTCGCCAAGCTGGATGAGAGCTGGACCTACGCCCAGGAGGGTGGCCGCGCCGGTCGTGGCAAGGTGATCGTCGAGGGCTTCGTTCCCTTTGAGTACGAGATCACCCTGCTCACGGTACGCGCCGTCGATGGCATTCACTTCTGCGACCCTATCGGCCACCGGCAGGAAGATGGCGACTACCGCGAATCCTGGCAGCCACAGGTGATGAGCGAGCTGGCGCTGGTCCGATCCAAAGAGGTAGCGGCCAAGGTGGTCGAGGCCCTCGGCGGTTACGGCCTGTTCGGGGTCGAACTCTTCATCAAGGGGGATGAGGTGTGGTTCAGCGAAGTCTCCCCCCGCCCCCACGATACCGGCATGGTGACCCTGATCTCGCAGGATCTCTCCGAGTTCGCCCTGCACGTGCGCGCCATTCTGGGGCTGCCGGTCGGCACCATCACCCAGTACGGGCCGAGTGCCTCCGCCGTGGTGTTGCGCGAAGGGCACAGCCAGGACATCCGCTATCAGGGAATTGGTGAGGCATTGGCGCTGGTGCCGGGCGCCCAGCTGCGGCTGTTTGGCAAGCCGGAGATCGCCGGTCGCCGCCGTCTTGGCGTGGCGCTGACCCGCGCAGCGGATTGCCAGGATGCGGTGGAAAAAGCCAAAGCTGTGGCCGCCAAGGTCGAAGTACTGTTCTAAGGGCTTTTTTGCCACAGCAAAACAAACGTTTGCCGATGTGATCGAGCGCAAGGGGCATGGCAATGCCCCTTTTGCATTTCCCCGTCAGGCTTATAATCCCCTCTTCAAATTTGTCAGGAGTACAAGATGTTAGCTGCCGTGATCTTCGATATGGATGGTGTTCTGATCGACTCGGAACCCTTTTGGCAACGGGCCCAAATCGCCGTTTTCTCCGATCTGGGCCACCCCCACACCGTCGAGGATTGTGAGTCGACCATCGGCGTGCGCATAGATCAGCTGGTTGCCCACTGGTATCGCCTGCGCCCGTGGAGCGGCCCGACTCAGGAAGAGGTGGTACAGCGCATTCTGGATCGGGTCAACGCCCTGATCCTCTCCGAAGGTCAGGCCAAAGCCGGTGTGCAGGAGGCGCTCGACCTTATCGAGGCCCGCGGCCTGAAAGTGGGTCTGGCGACCTCCTCACCCTTTGCCATGGTAGAAGCTGTACTCGGCAAACTCGGCATTCGCGATCGCTTTATGGCGGTTCACTCTGCGGAAATCGAGCGTTTCGGCAAACCGCACCCGGATGTCTATATCCACGCCGCCGAGAAACTGGGGGTGGAACCGGTGCACTGCTTGGCCATCGAAGACAGCTTTACCGGTTTGCTGGCGGCCAAGGCGGCCTCCATGACAGCGCTGATCGTGCCGGATCCCGCTTTAGTGGGCGACCCACGCTTGGCCATCGCCAACTACCAGCTCGGCTCGCTGGCCGAACTCAATGCCGACATGTTGGCCAGCTGGGTCAAATAGCGCCTATCGGCGCCTTGCTGCGCTCGCGTTCTCATATCCGCAGGGGGCTCCAGCCCCCTGTTATTGCCAAACAACCGTTGGCAATTCCCCTCTTTTCACCCGTCAATCACAACCGGATTGTGCTTATCGCACACGACCAGTCCAGCCGGTTTCACCTTGCCATCCCTCAGGCTTGATCTCTGTCATAAACGTGCGTTTGCTCGCGGTTAACCCCCTGCAGCCCGACTAGAATCAGGGTAGATAGGCGGCCTCAGGGCCCGAGGAGGTTATCATGATCGAGTACACCAGCAAGCGCATCGTCTGCCCCCACTGCGGCCACCATACCCGGGTCGAGCTGGATGCCAGCCAGGGTGATCAGGAGTTTTACGAAGATTGCATGGCCTGTTGCAATCCGATCCATCTGCGGCTTCACCGCGACGAAGCACGCGACTGTTTGCAGTTGTTTGTGGATGCAGACGACGAGCAACTGTTTTGATTACGAGTCACAAAAGGCCGAGCAGCTGTTTTGCATGCAAGTCGCAAAGAGCTGAGCAGATGTTGTGACTGCGAGCCATAAAAAGTTGAGTGGATTTTTTCACCATGTAAATAACAAGGGCCTGCACACTGCAGGCCCTTGCTTATGAGGGGATTGAAACAGAGCCGTTTCCTTTCAGTTACCCCCGCGTGCCGCCAGTACCCGCTCCACCGTATCGACGATGGCCTGGGTCTGGGGATCGATCTCGATATTGGTCTGCCAGCCAGCCTTGACCCAACCCAGGTTGGTGCGGGCCAGGGTCTCGGGGATCAGGTGGACGCAAAACTCCCGCTCGCGCACCTCACCTATGGTCAGACTGATGCCGTCGATGCCGATATACCCCTTGGTCAGCACATATTTCATCAGCTCGGGAGCAAGGCGATACCACACCTGACGGTTGTTGGGTGTATCGATCACCGAGGTAACCTCTGCCATGCCGATGATATGGCCAGACATGGCATGACCGCCGATCTCGTCGCCAAAGCGGGCAGCCCGCTCCACGTTGACCTTGTCCCCCACCTGCAGCTTGCCGAGGTTGGTGAGACGCAGGGTCTCCTGCATCAGATCGAAGCTGACCAGCTCACCCTCTACCCGGGTAACGGTCAAGCAGCAGCCGTTGTGGGCGACCGAGGCGCCGAGGACCAGCCCTTCCCCCCACGCCGGGCTTGGCATGCGGATAACATGGGTACGGAAGTTGGGTTGCTCCTCGATGGCCACCAGTTCGGCGGTCCCCTGCACTATGCCAGTGAACATCTCTCGTCTCCTGCTACGGCAAAAAGGGCAGGTTAACCTCGGGCAGAGGGTGAGACAAGGGTACAGGCTGACAAGCTTGCGTCCGATCGCTATAGTGACGCCGTTCACATCCGGGTAAACAAGGAAAAAGAAATGCAGGTATATCAATGTTGTGAAGCGATCCGTATCGCCTATAACCAGATTGGCTCCGGTGAGCAGGGCTATGTGCCAAACGCCATCGCCGCCACCATCCGCGCCCTCAACGCGGTCGCCGTCGATGAGCGGGTACCCGCCGAGCTGCGCGAGCAGGCTGCCTATGCCGCTGCCAACCTGCTGATCAGCGATCACCAAGACGCCTGATCGACCACATTCAAAGCCAAACGTTTCACCCTGTATCGTTTTCAGGCTAGAATGCCTCCCCCACCCTTTGCACTTTCGTCCGAAAGTGCAAAGGCTCTTCCCGATTTCCGCTCTTTTTTACTCTTATCTGATCCACTCGGAGGTGTCAGTGCAACGTTATTGGTCCGAGGCGAAGCAGCTCGTCCGTCTAGCCAGCCCCATTCTGGTCGCCCAGGTGGCCCAGGTCGCCATGAACTTCGTCGATACCGTGATGGCGGGTCAGGTGAGTGCGGTCGATCTGGCTGCCGTGTCGGTGGCGTCCAGCTTCTGGCTACCGGTGATCCTGCTGGTGCAGGGGATCATCATGGCGCTCACCCCCATCGTCTCCCAGCTCAATGGCGCCCGTAAACGGGAGGCAATCCGTCCGGCCGTTCATCAGGGCTTCTGGCTGGCACTGATCGTCACCCCGCTGGCGATGATCGCCCTCTATTACAGCCCGCTGGCGTTGCAGTTTATGGATGTGGAATCGGTGATGGCTGCCAAGACCACTGGTTATCTGCACGCCATCCTGTGGGGCCTGCCTGCCTTCGTGATGTTCCAGGTGCTGCGCAACTTCAGTGAGGGGCTCTCCCACACCATGCCTACCATGGTGATCGGCTTTGTCGGGCTGGCGGTCAATATTCCCGCCAACTACATCTTCATTCACGGCCACTTCGGCATGCCGAAACTGGGCGGTGTGGGTTGTGGCGTGGCTACTGCCATCGTGCTGTGGGCCATGCTGCTGGCGATGATCCTCTATGTGAAGCTCTCCCGTCACTTCACCGAGATCCGGCTTTTCTCCCAGCTGGCTCGCCCCAACGGCAGCCGGATCTGGCGACTGTTTCGCTTGGGCTTCCCCATCGCCATGGCGATCTTCTGCGAAGTGACCCTGTTTACCGTGGTAGCCCTGATGCTGGCTCCTTTCGGTGCCGAGACGGTGGCGAGCCACCAGATTGCGCTCAACTTCTCCAGCCTGGTCTTTATGCTACCCCTCTCCATCGGGGTGGGTGTCACCATCCGGGTTGGCCACAGCATAGGTGAAGGGCAGCCCCATCACGCTCGGGTAGCGGCTCGCACCGGCTTGATGCTGGGGATGGCCATTGCCGCGGCCACTGCCGCCATGACGGTGCTACTGCGCGAGCAGATCGCCTCGATCTATACCGATGATCAGCAGGTGATCGTCCTGGCGGCCATTTTGCTGTTCTTCGCCGCCATTTATCAAATCTCCGACTCGGTGCAGGTGGTCGCGGCCGCCGCACTACGCGGTTACAAGGATACCCAGGCGATTTTCTACGTCACCATCGTCGCCTACTGGGGACTGGGGCTGCCCACCGGCATGATCCTGGGTCTGACCGACTGGCTGGTGCCGCGGATGGGGCCGCAGGGCTTCTGGATCGGCTTTATCGTCGGCCTCACCAGTGCGGCCCTGATGCTGGGGGCGAGATTGCGCTACATCTATGGCCGTTTTGCCACTCCGGAAGCCTGCACTACCCTGTCGCGATCTCAGTAACAGGGCTTGGCGAGCGACAACTCGCCTGCAAAATCAACAGGCTGCGCAAGAACTGGGCAAACAGTCTCCTTTGTGCATATGGCCTGTTGACAGCCTTGGGGGGCATGGGTAGTATGCCGACCACGTCAGCAGCGCTGGCGTAGTGAAGTAAGAGAAAGTGGGTTTATAGCTCAGTTGGTTAGAGCACTACCTTGACATGGTAGGGGTCGTTGGTTCGAATCCAATTAAACCCACCACTTTTTCTGTGATGCGTCCTTAGCTCAGCTGGTTAGAGCACCACCTTGACATGGTGGGGGTCGGTGGTTCGAATCCACTAGGACGCACCATCACAGATTGCTGTTATGCGTCCTTAGCTCAGCTGGTTAGAGCATCACCTTGACATGGTGGGGGTCGGTGGTTCGAATCCACTAGGACGCACC